>JBLHVV010000061.1:0-18326 GCA_047628755.1 Crocinitomicaceae bacterium
CTAACGGTTTCATGGGATGAATGTGCCACGTCTATAATCATATTTTTATCACTGGCAGCTTGCACAACCTGTTTACCAAAATCGGTAAGTCCTAAATTACTTTGGCCATGAAGCGATCCACCAAGTTCATTATCAAAAAAATGTTGTAAGCCAATTAAGCGATACCCTGCGTCGTATAATCTATCTAGGTTTTCAAGCTTACCCTCTAAAGGGTGCGCACCTTCCATACCCATTAACAATCCCGTTAACGGTGCATTGGTCGAGCGGCTCATAATAACATCTTGAATGTCTTGCTTAGTTTTTATATGGCGCACTTCTTCAGGGGCTCTTTTCTGTAGGTCTTGCAGGCGTTCTACTTGATATAAAGCTCGTTCAAAAATGCTGCGCCAAGTTCGAATAGGCCAAGTTTGTGCAATCATTAGAGCTGTTAGTTTGTCATGGGCTTCAGACGAATTACTTTGATAGTTCATTCCGGCTGGGGTTTTAGTAACCGCGGTTAATACCTGAAACGCCACATTCCCCTGTTGTAAGCGCGGTAGATCTACATGGCCATAGTCGTTGGCTTTTAGAAAATCACGGTTCCATAATAACGAGTCAGAGTGCCAATCTCCAATGATCATTGAGTCATGCAGTATTCTAGCTTGAGCTGATACAGGCCAGCTTGCGTGTTTGGTCACTTGATTCATTGATGCGTCTATTTGTGCTGGAAGCACATAGGCCACTAAAGGGGTCACGATAGCGATGATTAAGGTGCTTATTAAAAATATTTTCATGGATTTCATTCATTTTTATTATTATCTGTTCAGTATAGGTAAATGTATTGCATTGTTCTATCTAGAGTCTCTATTTTTAGTGGCTTAGGGTCTAAATATATCTTTATGCCTTTTATACCTTAAGTCAGCTGTATATGAAAAAGGTAACAAAATTATCAACTTATAAATTAGATATGCTTATACTGAGGGGTAAGTCTCATTGACAATATTATGGATAAAGTTTGATTATGGCCCAACTGAACGTGCAGCTACTGTTAACCGGCGACGAACTCATGACCGGTGATATTATAGACACAAATTCAATAAAAGTAGCCGACGCGTTAATGCCTCTTGGTCTCGTATTACAGCGCAAGGTGGTAGTGGGCGATCAATTAAAAGCATTGGTAAATGAGATACAAATGCTATCTAAGACAGCTGATGTGCTAATTATTAATGGTGGTTTAGGCCCAACTATCGACGACTTAACCGCTCAGGCATTGGCAGAAGCCATACAGCAGCCACTTCAGGTCCATGATCAAGCGATGGCTGACCTTACTGCCTGGTGTAAGCGTCGAAACTACCCTTTGAACGAGCCTAATAAAAAGCAGGCAATTTTGCCAGTAGGTGTAGAGATTGTTAGTAATGAAACGGGCAGTGCCCCTGGCTTTAAAATAAATCATAATAACTGTGAAATAATTTGTACTCCGGGAGTACCATCAGAATTAGAGCGTATGCTGAAAACAGGCATCGTACCTTTATTAAAAGCTTTAAGCCCTAACGAATATACTAGGGTTGCTAAGTATCAGGTATTTGGCTTGGGAGAATCAAGCGTGCAAAAAATACTGGCTGAAACATTTCCTTTGTGGCCAGAAGATGTGGAGCTGGGCTTTCGTGCTGCGTTTCCTATGCTAGAAGTGAAGTTAACAGTACGCTCTAAACATGGAGTTAACGCGTTAGCAACTTGGATGTCACATGTAGAAACCACATTGAGTGCTCATATTATTGGTAAGGGAGACATAGGCTTACCAGAACAATTGGTGAGGTTATTAATAGCTAAGAATAAAACTCTAGCATTGGCGGAATCTTGTACTGGTGGACTAATTGCTTCAAAGGTAACTTCGGTGGCAGGATCATCTCAAGTGTTTGAGGCTGGTATTGTTAGTTATTCTAATAGTATAAAGCATAAAATTTTAGCGGTTAAGGAGCGTACCTTGCTTGAGCACGGAGCAGTAAGTAAGGAAGTCGTCATTGAAATGGCAAATGGTGTGTTAAATATATCAGGTTCTGATTATGCAGTAGCCGTTTCAGGTGTGGCTGGTCCCGGTGGCGGTAGCGACGAAAAACCAGTAGGAACCTGTTGGATTGCTTGGGGTGCAAACAATGCATTAAAAACTAAAAAACTCTTTTTCCCAGGTAGCCGAGAATACTTTCAGCAATATATCGCTATGGTCGCATTAGATTTAATTAGAAGAGAGC
Source organism: Crocinitomicaceae bacterium (assembly GCA_047628755.1). Lineage (GTDB taxonomy): Bacteria > Pseudomonadota > Gammaproteobacteria > Pseudomonadales > Oceanobacteraceae > Bermanella. Next base: position 2,229 of record JBLHVV010000061.1, read on the forward strand.
TGTTAGCAATAGAAGAGCAGCCTTTGTATTTTTCTAAACGTTAAAAATAGATATTTATATTAAATGACTAGTGCAGTTACTCATTTATTCGCCAATAAAAATAATAGGATGATCATGTTAATACGAAATATAAAGATGGTAATACAATATATAAGCACGGCAACGCTATTAATCGCATTAGTTTTTTTATCGGGTTGTGATATGGGGCAATCACAAGCATTCAATGCGGTAGAACTTCAAACTAAAGCCAGTGCTAGTAAAGAAGTCATAGCATCAAACTATCGCGTAAAGGCTGTATTTAAGGCGGAAGGTAAAACTCAAAAACAGGCTACTTTATTTTTAACGGATAGAATTAAAGGGTTCGAACGCTGGGTTGAAAACGAAAACTTTAGCATGTTCAGTAATGGCGCTCAGTTGAGCGGTATGTATCAATACTCAGCTAACAATATAAGAACATTGTCGGCTTATGAAGCTTCGGTAGATTTTCTATTTTCCAAATTAAGTTTTATGCAATATCAAAGTGTAATGGCAAGTACACCAATATATAAGCCCCATGAGCTGCGCTTAGTAAATGTGTCTGCATCTGACGAAGAAAAAGCATTAATAAAAAATGAATTAATTGTTCAGGCATTTTCAATAGCGAAGGATAAGGCAGATGCAATGGCTAGGGCTGCGGAATTATGTGGCGTTCGTGTATCGCAAATGTCTGAGAGCTCCCATGAAAACGATTCCCCAAGAATGATGAGAATGGAAATGGCCAGCGACAGCGTGCATGAGTCAGAATCTAAGAAAAACATGACGGTTAATTTAACAATTAACTGGTTAGCTGAAGCTTGTGACACTTAATATCTTAGGAGTAATATCTCATTAGCACTTTCTATTGGGACGTGTGTGTTAGTGGAATACCTAGTATTTAAATTAACATTACCGTACTGTCGGCCATAAAATAATAATAACTTAAAAAATAATTTAAAATACTAGGATTGTCATATGAACGATCGTATTGCAGTTTGGCTAATTAAAAGCCGAGTGAAAATCGCCTTCTTTACTTTATTAATCATCATTGCCTTAGGGGCAGGACTGTCTCAGCTGCAATTTAACAGCAGTTATAAAATTTTTTTTGATGATACCAATGAACAGCTCATTGCTCATGAAAGAAATGAAGATATTTATATTAAAAGCAATAACATTCTTTTTGTATTTGAAGCGTTCAACGGCACCATTTATACCCCAGAGAATCTTGCTAGTGTAGAGCATATGACTACCGAAGCATGGCAGCTACCTTATTCTAGTCGTGTGGACTCTTTAACTAACTATCAGCACACTCAGGTGATTGATGATGACCTGCTAGTGGCAGACCTAGTAGAAGACGCTATTGCTTTAACGGCAGAACAAATAGTGAGAATTAAAGCCATAGCGTCAAGTGAAGTGGCATTGGTAAACCGTCTCGTATCTGATCGACATCATGCCACAGGGGTTAATGTGGTATTGAATATGCCAGATGACACTATGTATGCTCAAGGTGAAGCCACGGAAGAGTTAGTGGCGGCTGCCCGTGAATTGCGAAAAGTAATTGAAGCAGAAAATCCTAATATAAAAATTCACCTACAAGGCCTAAGTATTGTTAATACGGCCTTTAATGAGTCGGCTGAACATGATGCCATGTACTTGTTTCCTGTATTGTTCTTATTAATTATTTTTATGTTGTTTATTTTACTGCGCTCGGTTTGGTCTGCATTGGTTACAACCATTGTAATTATATTGGGAGTCGTAATTAGTGAGGGCTTTGTGGGGTGGGTTGGCTACGATCTAAATCAAATTAATGTGATGGCACCAATCATTATCTTAACTTTGGCGGTGTGCGACTGTGTTCATTTACTGACTAGTTATCTGCATCATCTATCCTTAGGTCAGACTAGGAAGCAAGCTATGACTGAAGCTATGAAAATTAACCTTCAGCCAGTGTTCTTAACCAGCTTTACCACGGCTATCGGCTTCTTGGCCATGAATACATCTGAGGTCCCACCATTTCGCGAGCTAGGCAATTTTGCTGCATTTGGTGTAATGGCTGCATTTTTTCTCAGTGTGACAATTTTACCCACATTGGCTATTTGGTTGCCAATGAAAGCCAAGCCAATGGATGAGTCTAGAGTGCAATGGTCTAGCCGGTTAGCCAATTTCACTATTAATAAGCGCCATATAATATTGCCGATCGTATTATTATTTGCCACGGGCATAGCATCGCTAACCATGCTGAATGAACTGAATGACAATACAGTCGATTACTTCGATGAAAGCACAGAGTTTCGCCAAGCTTCTGAATTTATGGAAGCCAACTTAACAGGCTTTGATGTTTTACATTACTCCCTAGACAGCGGCGAAGCGGGGGGGGTTAATGAACCAGAATTTCTAAGTCAGGTGGAATCTTTTGTTCAATGGTATCGGTCACAGCCCGAAGTGGTTAATGCTTTGTCTTATACAGACACCATTAAGCGTCTGAGTCAAAATATGCACGGGGATGACCCTGACTGGTATGAAATCCCTAAAACTCGAGAGCTAGCGTCTCAGTATCAGTTATTATACGAATTGTCTTTGCCATATGGTTTAGATTTAAACAACCAGATAGATACAGAAAAGCGCTCGATGTTCATCGCTTTTGGCATAAAGGGGGTTAAAGCAAAAGGCTTAATAGAGCTAGATAAACGCGCTCAAGTTTGGTTGATTACAAATACTCCCGATATTGCAGTTCCTGCTTCTGGTATTTCAACCATGTTCGCTCATGTTGGAAAAAAGAACATCGATTCAATGTTGTCTGGTTCAGTCATTGCCATTGTATTAATTACTTTAACCTTAATGTTAGCGTTTAGGTCTGTTAAATTTGGATTGTTAAGCTTGTTGCCCAATGTATTTCCTGCGCTCATTACATTTGGTATTTGGGGGGCACTAGTAGGAGAGGTTGATTTAGGCGTAGCGGTTGTATTCAGCTTAACACTAGGGATTGTGGTAGATGACACGGTACACTTTTTTAGTAAATACATACGAGCACGGCAGCAGTTAGGCAAGTCGGCAGCCGACGGTGTTCGCTACGCATTTCATACTGTAGGTAAGCCATTATTGGTTACAACAATTGTGCTGGTGGCGGGGTTTTCTATACTTATGATGTCCAACTTTACAGCTAATGCCAAAATGGGTGTGATGATCAGTGCGACAATATCAATAGCGTTAATATTCGACTTTTTATTGTTACCTGCATTGTTAATGATGTTTGATAAAAACCATGAATTATCAAAAAAATTGTAAGTCGATACTGGAATAGACGGGCAGGTTTGAGTTTTAGGCGGTCTGCTGAAACCAGGGTTGTTGCTCGCCAGTTTCACAATAAATTTTAAGTTGCAGCATTAATGTTCCCCAGGTGCTGTTGCACAAAGGGAATAACCCTGTGTCTTTGGCCCAGTTCATATGTTTGAAGTCTAAGGTGCAGCTGCCGTCCTCATTGGGTTGTATCTCCCACCAGAGTTCGGTGCCTACCCATTCTTCAGGTCCTTGCTCGCATACCCAGAATACTCTTCGATTTGGCAGCAGTTTTTGAGTGCGCATAGTAAAAACGCTTCTTTTATTATCAAACCAAAATGTACTTATTTCACCCTCTTTAGCAGCCATTTGGCAATGATCTGTCCACCAGCTTTCGATACCCGACTGAAGGCTGATGGCGTTATACACAATTTTGTCACTGGCTAGGATGTGTACTTGATGAAGGCTGTCGGCCATTTTCTACTCCTCTTACTTTCTTTAAAAGGCCATTTAAATGCGTTGACTGCAGTCAAAAACTCGGCACTTTTACCTTTTAATCTTTGTTAATGCAAATAGCTGGCCAATTTTTGTACAGGAATGAGGCCCTTTGGATAGGTGTAAGCACTGGTGCGGCAGCTGGCGGTTTTCTGTTAGTGGCCTTAAAGTAAAATCAATAGACTTTAATGGTTGCTCAGCGTATAATGCGCGCCAATTTACACGGTAACAACAAGTAGATAAAGAGCTTGTTTTAGCCACCAAAATGTATTGATAAAAAGCGGGATTGGAGCAAGTAAACAGTTGATCTGTAAGCATGCACTTTTTGTCCCGCTTTTTTACGACCTGTCACTTGTATTGTCACGAGGAAGAAGCATTGTCAAAGCCAGCTATTCTTGCGCTAGAAGACGGTAGTATCTTTAAAGGCATCTCTATTGGTGCTGACGGTGAATCTGTAGGCGAAGTGGTATTCAACACTTCAATGACAGGTTACCAAGAGATTATTACCGACCCTTCATATTGCCGCCAAATTGTTACTCTAACTTACCCGCACATTGGTAATTATGGAACCACAGCAGAAGACGAAGAGTGCGATAGCATTTGGGCTGCTGGCTTGGTGATTCGGGACCTTCCATTGATTGCTAGTAACTTCCGAAGTGAGCAAGCGCTAGATGTATATCTTCGTGCGCGTAACGTTGTGGGCATTGCTGATATAGATACTCGTCGCTTAACGCGTATCTTACGCGAAAAGGGCAGCTTAAGTGGCTGCGTCATGGCAGGGGACGATGTTGACGAAAGTAAAGCCCTAGAGCTAGCCAAAGGCTTTACTGGTCTTAAAGGTATGGACTTGGCAAAAGTCGTGACCACAAATAAGCAGTACCCTTGGACTGAAGGTTCTTGGCAGCTAGGTCGCGAACCTGGAAAGGGACACGAAAATGTAACCGATACCCCATATAAAGTAGTTGCTTATGATTACGGCGTTAAACGCAATATCTTACGCATGCTGGCGGATCGTGGGTGTGACTTGACCGTTGTCCCAGCACAAACGCCGGCCAGCGAAGTACTGGCTATGAATCCAGATGGTATTTTCTTGTCTAACGGACCAGGTGACCCTGAGCCTTGTGATTATGCGATTGCAGCTATTAAAGAAATTTTAGAAACAGACATTCCTGTATTTGGAATCTGTTTAGGGCACCAGTTATTAGCGATAGCAAGCGGCGCTGCAACTGAAAAAATGGGTCATGGCCACCACGGTGGTAACCATCCGGTACAAAACCTAGAAGATAAAACCGTTATGATAACGGCGCAAAATCACGGTTTTGCGGTGTCTGAAAACGGTATTCCAGATAACCTTAAAGTGACACACAAATCGCTATTTGATGGTACTACTCAAGGCATTCATCGCACTGACAAACCTGCTTTCAGTTTTCAGGGCCATCCAGAAGCAAGCCCAGGTCCTAATGATGCAGCCCCATTGTTCGATCATTTCATTGACCTAATCAAAGCCCGTAAAGCTTAATAATTGGAGAGCTAAAAAATGCCAAAACGCACGGACATAAAGAGCGTTCTAATTATCGGCGCGGGCCCCATCGTAATCGGTCAAGCATGTGAATTTGACTATTCTGGTGCCCAAGCTTGTAAAGCCCTTCGCGAAGAAGGCTACAAAGTCATTCTGGTTAACTCTAACCCAGCCACCATTATGACGGATCCATCAATGGCCGATGCAACCTACATCGAACCTATTACCATTGAGTCAGTTACTAAAATTATTGAAAAAGAACGTCCAGACGTTTTGTTGCCTACCATGGGCGGCCAGACAGCACTTAACTGTGCATTGGGACTAGAAGCAGCTGGGGTTCTAAAAAAGTATAATGTTGAAATGATTGGCGCTAACGCTGACGTTATCGACAAAGCCGAAGACCGTGGGCGTTTTGACAAGGCCATGAAAAAAATTGGCTTGGAGTGCCCCCGTGCTGGTTTCGCTCATACCATTGAAGAAGCTATTGAAGTACAAAAAGATTTAGGCTTCCCTTGTATCATTCGTCCTTCTTTCACTATGGGCGGCACCGGCGGCGGTATCGCATATAACAAAGAAGAATTTGAAGAAATTTGTACGCGTGGTTTGGACTTGTCTCCGACCACTGAAATTTTGATTGATGAATCATTAATCGGTTGGAAAGAATACGAAATGGAAGTAGTGCGTGATAAAAACGACAACTGCATCATTATCTGTTCTATTGAAAACTTTGACCCAATGGGGGTTCACACGGGCGACTCTATTACGGTTGCTCCAGCTCAAACGCTTTCAGATAAAGAACTGCAAATTATGCGTAATGCATCGTTAGCAGTACTGCGTGAAATTGGTGTAGAAACTGGCGGATCAAACGTACAATTTGGTATTAACCCAGAAGACGGCCGTATGGTTGTTATCGAGATGAATCCGCGTGTCAGTCGTTCATCGGCATTGGCATCTAAAGCTACTGGTTTTCCTATTGCTAAAATTGCAGCCAAGCTGGCAATTGGTTACACACTCGATGAATTGCAAAATGATATTACGGGAGGCCGAACACCTGCTTCATTTGAACCAACCATCGATTACGTAGTTACTAAGATTCCTCGTTTCACTTTTGAAAAATTCCCATCAGCTGACGCGCGTTTAACTACGCAAATGAAATCAGTTGGTGAGGTAATGGCGATTGGACGAACTTTGCAAGAGTCTATGCAAAAAGCACTTCGCGGCTTAGAGGTGGGTGCAACTGGTTTTGATTCAATAATTGACATTGCTAGTGATGGCGCAAAAGAAAAAATCATATCTGAATTAAATACACCAGGAGCCGAGCGCATTTGGTATGTAGCTGATGCTTACCGTATTGGTATGACAACAGACGAAATTTATGCCTGCTGCAAGATCGATCATTGGTACCTTGTTCAGATCGAAGACATTGTTAACGAAGAAGCACTGGTAGCAGAAAGTACTTTAAGTTCTTTAAGTGCCGATCGTATTTATCGCTTAAAGCGCAAAGGCTTTTCAGATGCTCGCCTATCTACTTTATTGGGTGTGAAAGAAAAAGCATTCCGTAAGTACCGTCAGAAACTAGATATACGCCCAGTTTATAAGCGTGTTGATACCTGTGCAGCCGAATTTGCCACTGACACCGCTTATATGTATTCAACATATGAAGAAGAGTGCGAAGCCAACCCTACTGATAATGAAAAAATTATTATTCTAGGGGGCGGTCCAAACCGCATCGGTCAAGGCATCGAGTTTGATTACTGCTGTGTGCACGCTGCATTTGCTGCAAAAGAATTAGGTTACGAAGCTATTATGGTTAACTGTAATCCTGAAACGGTCTCTACCGATTACGATACTTCTGACCGCTTGTTCTTCGAGCCAGTGACACTAGAGGATGTGTTAGAAATTGTTGATAAAGAAAAACCAAAAGGTGTGATCGTGCAGTATGGTGGACAAACGCCACTTAAACTAGCTGAAGAATTAGAAGCGGCTGGCGTGCCGATTATCGGTACTTCTCCAGAAGCCATTGACCGTGCAGAAGACCGCGAACGTTTCTCGCAAATGATTCAGCGTCTAGGCCTTAAGCAGCCTGTCAACGCAACAGTGACATCAACTGAGCAAGCGGTTGTTAAAGCCACTGAAATTGGTTATCCGTTAGTTGTTCGCCCATCTTATGTATTAGGTGGCCGTGCAATGGAAATAGTATACAACGAAAAAGCGCTTCGTCATTACATGACCACAGCCGTTCAAGTATCTAACGACTCCCCAGTATTACTTGATTACTTTCTTAATCGCGCAGTTGAAGTTGATATAGACGCCATATGCGATGGAGAGCAAGTCGTGATTGGTGCCATTATGCAGCATATAGAGCAAGCCGGTATTCACTCAGGTGATTCAGCTTGTTCATTGCCACCTTACAGTTTGCCTGAGGACGTTCAAAACGAAATGCGCTCGCAAGTGGCTGCTATGGCTATGGAGCTTGGTGTAATTGGCTTGATGAACACTCAATTAGCTTGGCAAGATGGTGAGATTTACGTAATTGAAGTAAACCCTCGCGCATCACGTACTGTTCCATTTGTTTCTAAATGCATAGGCACATCGCTAGCGTCTATTGCTGCTAAAGTTATGATGGGGCAGTCGCTTGAAGAGCAAGGCTTCACTAAAGAAATTGTACCTCCTTATTTCTCTGTTAAAGAAGCGGTCTTCCCATTTAACAAATTTCAAGGTGTTGACCCAATCCTAGGGCCTGAAATGAAATCTACTGGCGAAGTAATGGGCGCTGGCGAAACCTTCGGCGAAGCATTCTTTAAAGCACAACTTGGTGCTGGTGAAGTATTGCCTACAGAAGGTAATGTATTTATTTCTGTACGTGACGCTGACAAAATAGGTGTCGTGGAAGTTGCAAAAGGCCTTAAAGCGTTAGGCTTCAATATTGTTGCTACTTCGGGTACATTTACAGCATTGAACAATGCTGGTATCGAAGTGAATCGTGTTAACAAGGTAGGCGAAGGTCGTCCACACATTGTAGACATGATCAAAAACGATGAGATCGCCATGAGCGTAAATTCCACTGAAGGCCCAATGGCCATCGCTGATTCTGCTGAGATTCGTCGCAGCGCTCTTCAGCACAAAGTGTATTGCACAACCACATTGGCGGGTGCTGAAGCCGTTGTTAGTGCGCTTGAATCAGGTGGACTACAAACGGTTCACCGTTTACAGGATCTTCACGCTAAGATATAAACCTATGTGATGTTATAAAACAGCATCATATTAGTGATTAGCGTAAAATTTTATTGAATAAGGGCTCTACAGCCCTTATTCTTTTTCAATAACATTAAAACCAAATAAGAAAAGAGTTTGCTATAAAGCCTGCCTTGCTCATGAAGTGAGTATATTGTGAGGACAGATAGCTTGAGGATCTATTATGCAAAAAGTACCTATGACTGTAGGGGGCGAGTTAGCCCTTCGTGAAGAAGTAGAGCATCTTAAAAAAAATGCACGTCCAGAAGTAATTAAGGAGATCGCCATAGCCCGTGAACATGGCGATTTAAAAGAAAATGCGGAATACCATGCTGCCCGCGAACAGCAGGGTTTTATTGAAGGCCGCATTCAAGACATTGAAGGCAAGCTATCTAACGTGCAAGTAATCGATGTTACCAAGTTACCTAAAACGGGTAAGGTTTTATTTGGTACAACGGTTTCTTTGATCAACGTTGATACAGATGAAGAAAAACAGTACCAGATTGTCGGCGAAGACGAAGCTGACGTACCAAAAGGTAAAATCAGTTCTGGCTCACCTATTGCTGCTGCTTTGCTAGGTAAAGAAGAGGGTGATGTGGTTTCGATTAAAGTACCAAACGGTATTATTGAATACGAAATTGATCAAGTCCAATATATTTAACCTTTATACATGTTAAATAGCTCTATGAAAAAACCCACTTAATAGTGGGTTTTTTATTAATTAAATAATAATGGCAAAACCTATGTCTGTAGTATTTGATAGTCAACAACAAGCGCTGTTTGAGACACTACTTCAAGCTCGTAGAGATGTGCGTGGCAATCATTTTTTACGCGATGAACCTGTATCAGACCAGGACATTCAGCGAATATTACAAGCAGCAGTATGGGCGCCTTCAGTTGGCTTCTCTCAGCCTTGGCGTTTTGTTGTTATTAGAGATAATGAAATTAAATCAAAAGTCGCTGAAATTTTCAAACGAGAAAATGATAAAGCTTCTGTTTATTTTGATGAAAAACAACAGCAATATCAACAACTAAAGCTTGAAGGCATTTACGAATCACCCGTTAATATAGCGGTATTCTATGAGCCTTCTTCGTCACCTGTTTTAGGCCAAACAGCCATGAACGAAATGGGCGAATACAGTGTTGTGTGTGCAGTTCAAAATATGTGGCTAATGGCACGATCTATGGAGATTGGTATTGGTTGGGTGAGTATTTTAAACCCTGCTCATGTAAAGGCCACATTGTCGGCTCCAGACTCTCATAAATTGGTAGCTTATCTTTGTGTAGGAAAGGTGAAGACGTTTTTAGATCGGCCAGAGCTTGAAATATTAAAGTGGGAAAAAAAGAAAGCGCTTGGAAGTGTTGTGAGTTACGAAACCTTTTAGTTTAAAGCCCAGCCTAAGCTGGGTTAAATGACATTAAAATAATGCATTCTCAAACGCATCGTCATCTTCGTTCTCAATAGCTTTCATTATGTGCTGAAGCTTCATTCGCGCTTCTTTGCGTTTAACCGCCTTGTTCCATCTACGCCTTTGAGTATCGTCTTTAATTTTTAATGTGGGAACAGGAGCCGCTTTTCCATCTTTAAATCCGACCATGGTAAAAAAGCAGCTGTTGGTATGGCGAACAGTTCGCTCTTGAATATTTTCAGCGATCACTTTAATACCAATTTCCATTGAGCTACTACCAGTGTAATTAACTGTGGCCATACAGGTAACTAATTCACCGATATGAATGGGCTGTTTAAATACTACGTTATCTACTGACAAGGTAACTGCATAAGTACCTGAATAACGCATCGCGCAGGTATAAGCCACTTTATCTAATAGCTTTAGCAGTTCACCACCGTGCATATTGCCAGAAAAATTCGCCATAGTCGGCGTGACTAATTCGGTCATGTTTGTTTGAATAATTTGGCCCATTAGAGCTCCGTAGGGAGACTTAACTATGTATTGTACTTATGACGACATTACTTAGTTTTTAACACTGCAGAGAGCGCAGCGATATTTTAGGCGTGTTTATACCATATTATGCCTATTAAGAGGAAGCAGCGGTTATGTTTAAGCTTTTTGCTGCAGGGCATTAAGAATGTGACTTACGAGTAACTTTTGATCAATAGGTTTACTAATAAACCCTGACATTCCTGCATCTTCTGCATGTTTTAGGTGCAGGTCCATCGCATGTGCTGTCAGTGCGATAATAGGAGTACTGGCCATCGTATTAGGGGCTGCTTGATGAATTAACTTAGACGCAGTAAAGCCATCCATTATGGGCATTTCACAATCCATTAAAATTATATCGTAAGCATCTGGATTAATGGCCATTTCATCTACTGCTAGCTTTCCATTTCCAACTAAAGTAGATTCAGCGCCCATTTTTTTAATCATGGCAGTAATTACCATTTGATTCACATGGTTATCTTCGGCAATTAATATACGCAATCCATTTAACGGGCAGTTGTCGACATTTATAGGGGCAATACTTGATGATTGAGAGATATTTTCCTTAGATGGAATTATGTTGTTCGCAATTTCAAATATGGCTCCAGTAGTTAATGGCCGACATAACTGGCTAGTATCATCAAAATCACCAACTTCATAAATAGTATCTTTAGGCAAATTAAATTGTTTTAGTATGCTATTCAAGGATGATATTCTGGCTACCTTATGGTCAATAAAGACACCACTGTAGTTCTGCTTACTATCGACTGATTTGGAATCCACAAGCTGACAATTCCAAAGTACTAGCTGGGACTCAATAAAATTAAAATCTGATGCAGATTGCAACATAGATATGAAATATTTTTTTTCAGTTGTGAAGAAATCTTGTATGGGCAAATCTAAAACTTCTATTTTACAAGTGAACCAAAAATGAGATCCATTCCCTTCTTCGCTATTTACACCTACATTACCACCGGTAAGCAAAGCCAGTTGTTTGCATATAGCAAGTCCAAGACCAGATCCTCCATATTTTCGTGTAGTAGATGAGTCAGCTTGTGAGAATGCATCGAATAGAATGCCTTGTTTTTCTTTTGGAATGCCGATGCCTTTATCAATTACATTAATTTCTAACTCATTAGAAGTTGGATTTAATGACAGATTTAGATGTATGTCATTATTATTAGAAAATTTAATGGCATTGCTTAAGTAGTTTAAGATTACTTGTCTCAGGCGAACAGGATCAGATTTTATTATAAATGGCACAGCAGGTGAGATGCTTACATAAAGGTTTATGTTATTTTCTTTTAAAACATTTGTCAGAATAGATGTGCAGTTTTTAATAAAGTCGAATACATTTACAGGTATATTCTCAATATCTAACTTACCAGCTAATATTTTTGAATAATCTAGAATATCGTTAATGATAGTGAGCAATGACTCTCCTGAAAAGTAAATAGTATCAATATATTGTTTTTGTTTTACATCAAGTTTAGTGTGTTTTAATAAATGACTTAGTCCCATTATGCCATTAAGTGGTGTCCTTATTTCATGACTCATCATGGCAAGGAATGAGTTTTTAGCTTCGATTTCAGCTTCTGATTTAATTCGTAATTGCTCACTTTCATATTCTAGTTGATTTGATTTTAGTCGTGACTCTAAGGCTTCAGTTTGACTCAGGATGAAGTTTTTTTCTGCAATCATTCTAATTTTCCGCTCTTCCTGAATTCGATATCCAAGTGCAAATGAAAGTAATAAAGAAAAAATGACGATAGAAACTGGCGCAGCTAGTATTGTGTATTCATTGCTAGAAATAACTGCAAATTTATCTAGTACTAAAACTATAATACCTATCGCCATTACAATCCAGCCACTCGCATAAAGTGATGCTGAAGCTCCCATCTCTTTGATCCGTTTTATACCCACAATCGTCATGATTACAGATGCATAAAGACAGATGAATAATATTATCTGTATCGTTATTTTATACGGTAAAAATATTACACAAGATATGCATAGTAATGTGGCAACAGAGATTACCTTTAACATTATGTAAGTTATAGGATCTTTTTTTGTAATGCTTAAAAATTTAATAGTGAATTCAGACATGCTGAATAAGGCGATTGAAATGAAAATGAAAACGCTATATTGCTGAAATACTATTGAGTTAGGCCATAAGTATTGAAATCCATAGCCATCAAGGGACATGAAGAATAGCAAGAATCCACTGGCAAATACTACATAATATAAAAAACTTAAATCTTTAGTACCTAGGTATAAAAATAAATTATATAAAATTAAAACTAAAAATAGACCAATAAATATACCTTGAGGAATGCTTTCTTTCTGGACCATTTTAAAGAATTCACGTTCATCCCAAAGCTTCATGGGTGCTTGCATTGCTCCTGAACTTTCAACTCTGATAAGTAATTGCGTCTCTTCTAAAAATCCTAGCTTTAAAGGAAATAAAAAGTCAGGATGATCGATAGCCCGGCTACTAAAAGGAAGCCGATCGCCTGTGTGCCATTGCTGCAAAGCGCCATCACTTTTAATGTGATATACATCGATAAAGTCGATCAATGGATAATGCACTTGCAATAACCAATAAACGCTTTTTAATGAATCATTTTTTAGTGTTATCCAAAACCAATGGGGTTTTAGATTAAAGCCAAAGTTTGGACTTTCGGTGTTGTTAACTTTCCAGTTGAGCTTGTCTAGGTCATTGGCTAAATTCTCAAAGTTTATACTTGGATCTTCTTCTACCAAGTACTTTATATTAGCCCCTAGAGATGTAACTTTTAGAGTTAGATCGTCAGACGCTAAATTGCTGCTGAAGGCTAGGCTACAGCTTAGTAAAACTAGAGTAATAAATAGATAGCGCAAAACTAATATCCGTAACAGCTGCCAAGTATGATGGGTGTTATGTAGAGCATAGTTAAAGTCGGCTTTTCAGCCAGTTATCATGACTATAAACCTTTGTTTATTGCGCCATACTTATAAATTCCATGGGTTATTATGGGACTTTCTTGGGGACAGTGCGGGCTATTCTTAATCGACAGAGTCGATTGGCGCAGTGGGGTGTTCAACTAACCAGGACGAAAAATGAGCGAATCGCTGGAGGCCTTATGCTACGGGCTTAAAACGAAACTGTTTACCGCTCATCCACAAAGTTATGCACAGTAAATGGGGGTAAAGTGCGCCAAATATGAAAATAACCTTTAAGTTCCTTTAAAATTTTATAACTGACTGAAATACAACAATAAAGTACAGGGTAGAAAAAAATTTGAGTGTTCTATAGGGGTGATACCTAAGTTAATCCTATGTTTATCCCACTGTTTATCCCCATAGTTATGCACAGTTAGCGATACCAGCCGATGTATTTAAGTTAAACGTCTTATCACTCAACTCTTATGGCGTTGTTATTACTTTAGATGTTTTTAAACGGTTCTTTATGATCAGTGACTAAATATACTCATGTCTTATAATAGAGAGCTAGGGCAATAACCCTAACTTGCACCATGCTAATTATATAACCCTGCAGAACTGTTGTGCAGTTAGAGCAGTGTTTTAGGGAACCGCAAGCACTACATTCTTAAAGCCTTTTCAATTTCTCTTGAGAGTAATGAGATAATAATGAAAAAATTATATTACTGTTGCTAATCTCTTTTACTATCCAAAGCCAAGCAGGCTTCTGGAACTCTTGGTTTAAATCCACTTATACAGAAACTAAATATCTTATTGTATTAGCCCATGGATTTTTAGGTTTTGACCAAATACTGGGTATTGATTTCTTTTATAAAATTCCAGCTGCCCTGCGTATTTCTGGTGCAGAGGTATATGTTACTCAAATTGGTAGTACAAATGGAAAATATTGTGGCTGTAGTGGTATGAAGTTAACGGTATTCGTTATTACTCCTGGAGTGGCGGAAGCGTGTTGACAAATATACTTGATGTATCGGATCTTCTTTTTGCGGTTACTTCAATACCATTTGGCTTTGAAAATAACGATGGCTTAGTAGGCACATGCGATAGTCACTTAGGACAAGTGATTCGAGATGATTATGCTATGAATGATTTAGATGAGGTAAATCTTTTATTTGGTTTATATCACTTGTTTAAAACCGACCCTATTACCACATATCGTAACCACGCAAACCGTTTGCAAAGAGGGCTTATAATCATAAAACAACCCTTGATTGTCTTTAAAGCATCCTAACAAGGCAATCTCCGGGTGACTCCTATGTTGTTCCGCTATGTCAATCCTTTATCCAAATGCAGCTAACCACGCTGAGTCTGCATTGTTAGATGAGCATTAAATCACTCATATTCTATGTTTTTGGCCTCAGATGTCTTAAAACGGTCCCGTTATGACCAGTGACTGAGTGAATTTTTATCCTATACTAAAGCACTAGAGTAACAGCTCTAATTAATTTCAACCCTAATAATGCATTGGCCTCGATAACAATAATGCAGTTGGGAGCGGTGCTTCTGGTCACTGAAGACACTACCTTCTCACGACTCTTTCAATCACTTTTTTGAGAGTAAGGAAAAAAAATGAACATAAATATAATAAAAAAAATAACACTACTCCTACTAGTCACCTTTGCTATGCAAAGCCACGCAGGCTTTTGGAGTTCTTGGTTCAAGTCTACTTATACTGAAACCAAATACCCTATCGTGTTAGCGCACGGTTTGTTAGGTTTTGACGAAATTTTGGGTATTGATTACTTTTATAAAATCCCAGCTAACTTGCGCAGTGATGGCGCTAAGGTATACGTTACTCAAGTAAGTAATACTAATTCCACTGAGGTACGTGGAGAGCAGCTTATTTCACAGATTGAAAATATAGTGGCTGTTAGCGGAAAATCTAAAGTTAACCTTATCGGCCATAGCCATGGCGGCCCTACTATTCGCTATGTAGCGTCTGTACGCCCAGACCTAGTGGCATCTGTTACTACCGTTGCCGGTGTTAACAAAGGATCAAATACAGCTGATTTTTTACGCAACATACCTGAGGGATCGGCTCTAGAAGGTGTGGCATTTGATATAGTTAATGGCCTTTCAAGCTTACTAGACTTTCTCTCTGGTGGTGGTTACACACCAGACGCTGCAGGAGCCCTTGCTTCTTTAACAACAGAAGGTTCGTTGGCATTTAACCAATTACACCCGCAGGGCATCCCTACGACAGCATGCGGTGAAGGTGACTATGTGGTTAACGGTATCCGCTATTACTCTTGGAGTGGTGGCAGAGTGTTAACTAACGTACTTGATATTTCTGATCCTGTATTAGCTATATCTTCAATACCATTTGGGTTTGAAAATAACGATGGCTTAGTAGGCACATGCGATAGTCGTTTAGGGCAAGTGATTAGAGATAATTACGCCATGAATCATTTAGATGAGGTTAATCTTCTGTTTGGTTTGCATCATTTATTTTCAACGGATCCTATTACAACATTTCGTAATCACGCAAACCGTTTAAAACGAGCTGGCCTATAACAGCTAATTATAAATATGTTAATCAAGCCTCAAATACGATAAGTACTTGGGGCTTTTTTATGTTTAACTAGTCACTTAGATAAAATGATAACTGTGAAAGATCAGTATAAAAATAATATGAAA
>JBLHVV010000062.1:0-17919 GCA_047628755.1 Crocinitomicaceae bacterium
CGCTTTTTCGCTCATGATGAGTCTCCCCTTTAAATTTTTATTAAGGTGGCCCTATCGATAAACCCTTTTATAAAAGATTACTTAACAGCGCCATTACAAATTTGGGTATAGCTTAACTACCCGTAAAACGTCTACTTTATGTATATCTAACCTGCCGACTTTTCAACATAAGAGAGGTAAAATTAACGGTCTAGAACACTCTACTACAAACTAGAATAAACTTTACCTCATGAAGCAAAACCAAGCAAGCGCTTGGTACAAAAACTCTGAGCAATCACAAGATGAAGGTAAATATGCCAACAAAGATAACGGTATAAGGTGGTATTGAGAGATAAAACCCATAAAAAGACACTTAGCAAAGACTGCCAAATGCTTTTTTATGGATGCGTAATTATTATTTTAGCTAGATCAAAGATTATTTTTCTTACTATCAGACAGCAATACTAAATGCTCCATTTCATCAATGCGGATATCATCGACATCCAGCATAATTGAAAGACGGTATTCGTTGTTGTGAAACAACTCACTCTGACTTTCATAGTGTTTGTCTAACCAACGTCCAGATTGACCCACAGGGTTAATATTCCAACCATTTTCCATATCGGCTAAATCAACCACTCTTCGAGTGGAGGGTCCATTTGTTATATGGATTTTTTCATCTGTAAAAGTATGAATCATATTATTTAATGCCCGCTTACTTCCATTTACTACAAACTCACCCACGTTGAATAAATCATTTAACGGCCATACTTTTCCAAGAGGATGTGGGTGGGTGAGCTCAGCTGTAGCTTGCCATGACCAATGCTTCACACTGCCTCCAAATTCATCTTTTAACGAAGCCACTGCTGCTGAAAATGCTTGTGAAAAAATATCCACTTGAATATCTTTTGCTTCTGTTTGAATATTGTCCCACCAGATAGCATTAGGCTGGTTTATAAGTTGATACAGCGTATTATCTGCAATCCCTAAAGTGACAAACTTATTAAATAATTTCTGGCCCATTTCATCTAAATATACTTCCGCCATCAAGTGAAAGTAAAAACGCTCGAATATGCTACCCGCAATAGCGCTGTCATTGTATTTACCATCCCAAGCAGTCAGCTGCTCAATAGCTTGAATTTCTAAATCACTCCAGTCACCCAAGTTCAGCACAGACATTAAAATAGGCTTAGCATGTGACCAACGAATATTATGAGTTGAGATTTGTAGTGCTTTACTTTTTTCAACATTCCACTCGCTGTCATTCAGTAAGGCATCACCTGCTACTATTGCGCGATAAATTGGCGCATAATAACCGGCATGTTTAGATTCTGGTTGACTGTTTGGATATGGATTATTTGTAGAAAAAATGTAACCACTTTCTGGATTAATAATTTTAGGGTTCTCACTAAACGGATAAACTCCCATTGGAGTACTATTAGGCTCGCTACCATTAACAATGGTTTTACCTGTTTGACCAGGATGACGCTTAATAAAACGACCAGCAGCCCACATAGCCATATTATTGTCACGATCCGCATAAAGTATATTTAGACCGGGGGACATATGAGGTGCCACAGCGTTCTCCATCGTTTGTAAGTCGCCTGCCTCCATAACGTTGTGCATCGTTAATACAATATCGTTTTTTGGGTCGGTAAATACCCAGTAAAACACTAATTGCTCGCTAGAATCCGTGACATTCAATTCATCATTAGTGATTTCTTGATCCCCTACTGCGGGCTCTTCTTTTAATAGATCATTAATAACAGGGCCTAAAGATGTACTGCGCACAGTAAATTTAACAGGTGCTTGCCCCTTTACGTTAATGACTTCATTACGGGAAATCACGCTCTCCCAGTTACCTTCAATCATCACCTTATCAACAGCTGCAGTAGAATTTGTAGCGGCTACCCGCTGCGATTTTAAAGATAAAATATCAGCATCATCACTTTGTAACATCGTTAAACCGTGAATATGATGCTCACTGCGCATTAATAAAGGGAAGGGAACGCCTGCAGCAAAATGCCCATAAATGTTTCTTTTATCCGTCTTTAATTGGGCTTCGTACCAAATAGCTGGGGTAGAGAACTGCATATGTGGATCGTTTGCAAAAATTGGAAAATCACTCTCAGATACTTCAGAAGATATGACCCAACCATTGCTGCCATGAACTGCGCCAAATGGAAGTGCCTCGGCAATGGCTTTACCTGCATCTACAAGTGCTAGCAACGCTTGCTGGGATACTTGCATATTCTTATGCTTATGGATGTCTCCCAGACCTTGTTTTGCAGTGTGTTTGTTAATTGTTTTGGTCACTTTTTTAGGCCACCCAGTTACTATTTCAGAAAAGTGCTCGGGGGAGACTGTTTGTTGAATTGCAGTTAGTAATGGGTCTGTCTTAATACTCGATAAAAAACTATGAGCCATGTAAGCCGAAATGCCATATGCGTCTTCTAATTTAAAATGTTCAGGTTTAGCCCCAAGCAAAAAATATTCTATTGGTGCCGATAGCTGATCTATCGCCTGGTTAACACCATCGTAATAAGCGTCGACTTTAGCAGCCACTAATGGATGAGTTTGACGTAATATTTTTGAACGCTTTTCAGCAATTATATGGGTACCAAAGGTTCGGAATGTTTTATCTACTTTTATGGCTTTTTCTCCGATTAGTTCAGATAAATTACCATTCCCTACACGCCTCAATAAATCCATTTGCAATAGACGATCTTGACCATGAACAAAACCCAATGCTCTGAAGCCATCTAAGTCTTGATGGGCATAAATATGAGGAATCCCCCACTGATCAAACCGAACATCTGCGCTGGCTGATAAGTTGTTTAGTATTAATTCACCGCTGCGAATCGGCTGTTTATTTCCGATCCAAATTGATGTTGCAATACCAGCAATTACTAACCCTGTAATACCATATTTAAGTGACTTAGATAATATTGACATTTAACATCTCGATAGGCATTGCCACATTACAATCAGCTACTACTTGTAAAAGGCTTATATTATTATTTTGCACAATATTTAATCACTGCTAAAGAAAAAATTCAATGTGAATTAGTGACCTAAAAATAGGAATAACTATCATTTCAATAGACTTTTTAGAATTCTAAGCCGAAGTAGTAAAGCCATTAAAATTATTAATATGTATATTTAAATTTGTCATATAAACAAGGATAGTTCATTCTCCACATAATTAAATATCTGTCTCTAGTATTTACTAATTTCACTTATCAATTACATCATGGAGTTATTTATGAGCAGGCAACTCTGGGCCCCCACAGCTGAACAAATTAGCAACAGTAATCTCCAAAGATTTATTGTATTTGTAGCAAAAGATGGCCACCATATAGAAAATTATCAAGACCTGTACGAATTTTCTATACGTCTTCCACAACTGTTCTGGAAGTATCTATGGAATTTTGGATCGTTTATCCAGCATCAAAATTATTCATCAGTTTTAATAAATGGCGAAAGTATGATGAATGCTCAATGGTTTAGTGGCGCTAGATTTAATTTTGCCCAAAACCTTCTAAAATTCAGAGACGACCGCCCTGCCATAACGTCATATAACGAATTAGGAAAGCAGCAAGTTATTACTTACGCCCAGCTTTATCAAAAGGTATTACGAATAAGTACTTGGTTAAAACAAAAAAACATTCAACCAGGTGACCGAGTGGCTGCATTTATGCCTAACGTGCCTGAAGCCATTATTTCAATGTTGGCAACTGTAAGCCTGGGAGCCGTTTGGTCCAGCTGTTCTCCTGACTTTGGCTTACAAGGCTTGCTAGATCGATTTGGACAAATTAAACCTAAAGTTATTATTACTACTGATGGGTATTTTTACAATGGTAAAACACTCAACAATCTTAAAAAGCTAGGCACTATCCTAAAAAAAATGAACAGTGTTGAGCAAGTAATTGTTGTTCCATACATTGATATGGATTCATCAGAACAGCAAGCGCAACAAGCTACTTACCAACAGTTAACTGGTCATGGCTATCATTATAATGTTTCAATTTGGAATACCATACTATCTGAAGGTGAAAAACTTCTGGCAACCAAGAAGCCATTAGAATTCTCTCGGCACGCTTGCGAAATTGAATTTGCATCGCTGCCGTTCAATCATCCCCTATGCATACTATATAGCTCAGGCACCACTGGTGTACCAAAGTGTATTATTCATAGTAGTGGTGGCACTCTCATTCAGCATTTCAAAGAGCTAGTATTGCATACTGATGTGAAATCAGAAGACTGTGTTTTTTATTACACTGCCCGCGAGTGGAGGATGTGGAACTGGATGACCTCTACCTTAATGACTGGGGCATCATTAGTGATTTTTGACGGTTCTCCTTTTTACCCAAATACAAGTTCACTTTGGGATATAATAGAACAACAAAAGGTCAGTATCTTATGTACCAACGAAAAATATATTAGCACATTAGAAAAACTAAATTATCACCCAAAGCAACATCATAATTTAAATAACATTAAAATAATTTTATCTATAGGTTCGCCACTTAATAAAAAAAGTTACGACTTTGCGTATGGCAGTATTAAATCCAACATGTGTTTAAGCAGCATTGCTGGTGGGACCGATATTAATTCTTGCTTTGCTTTAGGAAACTTAACACTGCCGGTTTATCGGGGTGAGATTCAGTGCATAAGCTTAGGTATGGCTGTTAATGTATATGACGAAAACGGAAGTGCTTTAAAGCATAATCAACAAGGTGACCTAGTATGTGAAAAACCTTTTCCAGCCATGCCAATTGGTTTTTATAATGATGAAAATGATGAAAGATACCTAACAAGTTATTTTAAAAAGTTCCCTAACATTTTGGCTCATGGCGATATAGTTGAAAAAATACCGCACACATTTAATAATATATCATACACAAGCTTAATGATTCATAAACACATCGACTCAGTGAATTAGTGAATTAGTATTAAATCCAAGTGGCTTACGCATTGGAACAGCCAAGATCTACCGGCAAGTAGAAAAGGTAGCGTTTATAGTGGGAAATATTGCGGTAGGTCAGGAATGGCTCTTAGGCAGTCAAAGCATCGGTATAGTTCTATGCGTAATATTAAAACCAGACCCATTATTAAATGAAGATTTAATTAATATAATTAAGAGATCTCTTGGTGAGAATACCAAATCACGGCATATTCTAAGTGCAATAGTTCAGGTAACAGATATACCAAGAAATTTATCTTGAAAAATAGTTAAAGCAGCTGATAGAGTTGTTATTAACAATAGAGAAGTAAATAATAGAGATGCGTTAATTAATCCTGATCTATTGATTTTATATAAAGATATAACTGAACTAAATATTTAAATTATAATAATATATTTCAAAATATAGGCGGCTACCTATAGCGATCAGGGTACTCATTATTCGCAATAGATGTACTGGCTGTAATCCCGTCATCAAGATGCTTTAAAATCATTAAACTTAAATCGTCCTGCTTATCTTTATAGAGCGCAACGCCTTTATTATAAATATTTAAAGCTTTTACGGCGTTACGTTTTCGGTTAGTCATAAGTAGTAAATACGCTTGTTCAAATTTAGGTTCAACAGCTAACTTACTAACAATACTATATTCTATTTTCCTAAAGGTAGTTTGTATAGAAGAAAGATGATATTTTTTTAAATCGCTCCATATATCAGATACAAGCTTTTTTCTTGCTTCCTTTATATTTTCATAATACGCCGCTTTTAATATCTTTCTATTTTTATCTGCTGAATTAGTTAACTCCGCTTCAATTGAAAAATTACCAGCAAGATTGACACTATTAATTAATTTATCCTTTGTTCGATCTATTAATTCAATAGTATATCGAGTTCGAATAAATCCTCTCTGAATCGGCGTTCGGATAAACCCTTTTTTACCATTCATATCGTAAATCAGTTCATCTTTAATCGCGTTTTCACGGTCTATTAAAAATGAATTTGATAGATTTATATAGACTACCAATTGGGAATTGGTATTTGAAGAAGACCATGCAAACTTAATACTCTCGTCATTAAATTTTTTTTCAGGAAGGCTTACATCACGAGCATCTATACTTATATGAAAATATTTGTAAGATTCATTCATTTCATATTCAGGTTTAACTTGATAGTCATAAATTACCTGACCATATTCAGGTATCGGTAAACTTGAACACCCAAATAAGGCTAAATTTAATATTAATAAAAGTAATAATTTTATATATCCACGCATTAGAATGACTTAACTTTAGATTTTTCAATCCATTCAATCAGCGTACTTTTAAGGAGCGGTACATTGATAGGCTTACTTATATAATCGTTCATACCTGCATCAATACAGAGTTCTCGATCACCTTTCATAGCATTGGCTGTCATTGCAATAATAGGCGTTTTCTTCTTATTATTTTGTTGCTCATATAAACGGATCTGCCTAGTAGCTTCATAGCCATCCATCACTGGCATTTGACAATCCATTAATATTATATCGTATTCAATGTCATTTAGATTTTCTACAATAGTGTTCACAGCCATAAGTCCGTTACTACAAATATCAGGTACAATAGACATTTCACGAAGTAAACCTATAGCTACCTCTTGATTGATCATATTATCCTCAACCAATAATATTTTTGCATCAGCCAAGGAATAATCTTCATTATCTTTTTCAAATAAATCGAATTTATTATTTACTTTCCTTACTACTTTTCTTCTTTCTTTTTGGTGGTGAGCCATAAACATCAATGCATCCTCAGTAACTGGCATTAACAGGACTTTATCACACCCTAAATCTTCATAATACTCAGCATATGTAGGGCTAATTACTGTTGTCAGACCCACGACCTTTATTTTATTATTAACACATATTTTTTTAATATTTTTAAATTCTTGTCTTGTATCATAATTTTTATTTATTTTTTTAATATCAACCAATAAAAAATCAAACTTGGATTCAAGTGATAATATTAAATCTTCTTCTAAATTATTAGAAGTAACTTGAGCACCGCATAATTTAAGAATATTTAATAAACCTGCATCTTTTTTAGTATTGTTATCGTAAACAATTATTTTTTTATTCTCTAGAACAGTGGCAATATCTTCACTGTATATAACCTCTCCTCTTTCTAACTTTAAAGTAAAATCAAACCTACTTCCCTCATCGACTTTACTTTTTGCACTGATAGATCCCTCCATTAATTCACATAATTGCTTACTAATAGATAAACCTAAGCCAGTACCACCATATTTTCGTGTGGTAGACTCATCTACCTGTGAAAAAGAATCAAATAAAATTTCAATTTTATCTTCATCAATCCCAATACCCGTATCGGTTACTGCAGCGAATAAAATAAGGCCCATTTCATTAACATCTTTAATTGAGATTTTTACCAGCACATGGCCATCACTAGTGAACTTAACTGCATTTGATATTAGATTAGTGAGTATCTGTCTGATCCTACCTAAATCACTCCTTATCCAGTCAACCTCTAAACCAGATAGATCTAGAATAAGGTCTAAACCTTTCTGATCAGCTAGGTGATGCATACTAGGGAAAAAGTCCATTAGTGCATCTCTAATATTAAAGTCGATACATTCAATGTCCATTTTTCCAGATTCAATTTTAGAGAAGTCTAAGATATCATTTATTAAAATCAATAAACTATCTGCACTATTTATAGCCACATTTGCATAATGCATTTGCTGTTCTGTTAACTTACTGTCTTGTAATAAGTTCAACATACCAGTAACACCATTCATGGGAGTTCTAATCTCATGACTCATATTGGCTAAAAATTGAGCTTTGGCTAATGTGGCCTGCTCTGCTTTATTTACTGATTCTTCTAATTCTGCATTGGCAGATATTAGGGCAGAATTATTTGTATTAAATCTAACAGCTAATTCGCCAAGCTCACTTGAATCAATATCCGTAATAATCCCTTCTCCTTCTTCGGATATCTGATGTTGCATTTTTTTAATGGGATTAATTAATATAATTTGAATCGAAAACAACCCAATTAGTAGACCAAGCACTATAACTAAAATAAAACCTGTAACCACTGCACGGGTTATCCGGTCACTGCTTTGATCAACTAGATTCATGGGAGTCACTGTAACGACTTTCCAATATGCATTAGGAACATGAAATACATTAATTAAAACGGGCTGTTTAAAGATAGAGTCATTCTCTGCAATGAATTCTTTTAAAAAAGTTTCTCCATAACTTTTTAGCTTTAATGGGTCTTCAATGGTACTAATTATACGATGAGCTTCATAAGTTCCTATATTTTGACTATAACTAGCAAGCGCAAGGGCTTTCGAATTCATTTCTTTATTTAAGCGGGATATATTTTCTGTTTCTAACAGAGCGGCTGTTACGTCTTGTATACTACTATTTTCTTTTGAAACGTCAGAAATATTGGTAAATTGAACTTCATTTTTGCCATTTACTGTATGAGTGCGCTTTTTACTAACCGACTCGTCTGGATGGGAAATAAAAGTACCATTGCGGTCTAATGCATATGCGTATCCGCCAAACTTTGCTGACTCTTCAGCCAATAACTTATCCATGCCATCAAGTGTTAAATCCAATGTGGCAGCACCATAAAATTCACCACCCCTTGACATTGGAGCCGTAACTGTGACCATGGATTCGAGTGAATATGGGTCTATATACGAGCGCGACCAGTAAATCTTCCCTGGTTTTAATAAAGAACTAGGGGAATACCATTCTTCGTAGTGATAACCATTGCTTTGTGGATCATTGTAATCATCAAAAAATTCTAATTCTCCTTCCTGATTGCGACCCCAAAAGAAACTGTATTTGGCTTTTTTGGAGTCATACATAAAGGGTTCAGGCCATATGCCGCCACCAGCGATAAAGTGCCCTGAATCGTCGTAATCAATAATAGATTTAATAATTTGGTGGTGAAGCTTATCGATTGCAGGCAAAGATTCGGCCACCCTAGCCATAGCATTCACAGTAGACTCAGCGGTAGTTAAGCGCTTGCCAAGTACTGCAACCATAGATTCACCACTCTTGCGCACCTGTTGCTTGGCCACATCAAGTAATACACGGTTTCCGTATTGCTCCATAACCATTAGGAAGACAGCCAACATGACCAATAGCATGGTGACAAATAACAGTGGAATCTTAACCGCTAATGACCCTAATCTAGGGGACTTATTTAACACTGTTGACTAACCTGCTTTAATTAAAAATATCTTTATATGTCACTTAACTCTAGTCCAATAATGGCCAAAAACAGCTTTTTTGAAGAATTGTAAACAATTGAGGGTAAAACACTATATTAGCTTATTCTAATACGACTGTATTGAGCTAAATTTTCAATAAAAAGTTACACTATTGTTATTAATTTAAGCTTTTTTTTGGGAATAACAGATTGAATTGAACAAATTGCCATGATGCTAAAAAAAAGTTAAAAATCAAGCCTACCTTTTTTATTTTTCCCCATTACAATGCTCGACCGTTTTGATATCTGACGAAGCTTTACCAGTCGGATTGTTGTACAAAGGCCTTATTATGATCGTATTTACTATTACCAATAACACCACAGATGATGTTTGGGTAGGAACCTGCAAAGACAGCAGCGATGAGCGCTTTCAGCAATACCAAGAAGCAATGGCGTTAGGGGTTAAACACCGTTTCTATAAAGATTTAAGTGATTTTTCGGTACAAAACTTTACTGTGGAAGATTTTGCTGTTGCAACTGACAGAGAAGAACTTAAGGACTTGTTCGACGAAGCTATGGAAACTTACGATGGCAGAAGCTTAGTGGGTGTTAAGACCGGACTTGGTAAAACCAGCATTGCCAAAACAGCCCCATTACCATCGGCTATAGTGAGACCACGAACCACCTCGGTATTCGGCATTAAAGCGCCAACACCCCGTGTTACTGTTAAACCTGTTAAAGAAAAGCTAGCTTCTGGCCGCACTGGAAGTGCGATAAAAGAACGACAAATTAAAGAAAAGTTATCTGAAGAAAAGGCCATACGCGAATCGTTAAAAAGTAAACAAGTAATGGAACAAGCCGACGAGATGAAAGCCATTTTAGCTGGGCTGGACGCCCGCGGTTCGACTCTTAAAAAACGTTATTAACCGCTAATTACCTCTGATTTTGAAGTAGGATCACCGCTTAAATGGGGTGATACTATAAGACTAATATTTAACCCCAGCTTGCAACTACATACGCATAAAATCATTTCCTAAGTCTTTGCCGTTGCTTAAGCTCCGGCAGGGTGCTAGATGGCACCCTGGCGTTCTCAGTAACCGCCTAAAAAATACGCCTCAAATTGAATGCCTTGTAAATACTGCGACCAAAAAAAGTAGACTAATATAAAAAATATTAGTGCTCACAAGATGAATCCGTAATACAGTACACGTTCAACACATACATAGCATTATCCAGACATTAGCAGAAAACAATCAGAAACAAATAAGGTCAGTAATGAACATCAATTGGCGCAATTGTACGCTGCGCTTTTAACCAAATTAATGAATACTCAATTAATAATAAAAAAGAGAGTCCCCATGGTTCAGAGCACTCAAGACCATCAATTAGAGATTACCGATATATCTCAACTGCAACTTACCCTTAACAACCAGCGGGTCCAGTTTAATAAAAATCCTTATACCGATTATCAAACTCGTATTGCAGACCTAAAAAAACTAAAAAAACTGGTTATTGATAACCAACACATATTTACAAAAGCTATGGCAAATGATTTTGGTCACAGAAGTGTCGAAGACAGTCGAATTGGCGACATAATGACAACAGTAATGGGGATTAACTACAGTATCTCAAAACTAAAAAAATGGATGAAACCTAAATCTCGCCACGTGGGTATCTTATTTCAGCCTGCTAAAGCCCAAGTGATGATGCAACCTAAAGGCGTTATCGGTATTGTCACTCCTTGGAATTACCCACTGTTTTTAGCATTGGGACCATTAACTGCAGCACTTGCTGCGGGTAATCGTGCCATGATTAAAATGTCTGAGTATACTCCTGCTACTGGAAAACTTTTAGCTGAACTAATGGCCACCATTTTCCCTCAAGATAAAGTCGCTATTGTAGGGGGGGACATTGAAGTTGCCTCGGCATTTACTTCTTTAAAATTTGATCATATCTTTTTTACTGGTTCAACTACGGTAGGTAAAATAGTAATGAAATCTGCAGCTGAAAATTTAATACCCGTTACATTAGAACTGGGGGGTAAATCACCCACTATCATTGATAACGATATTAATATAAACACGGCTGTATCGCGGATGATTTTAGGAAAAGCCCTAAATGCAGGGCAGACCTGTGTCGCTCCTGATTATATTTTCTGCCCGCGAGATCGCGTAGACGAATTAACAGAATCTCTGCGCAATGCTTATCAAAAAATGTTTCCGACTGTGAGAGACAACGCCGATGCAACCAGCGTTGTTAACCAAGGGCAATACAATCGTCTGCATGGTTTATTAGAAGATGCTGAAAGTAAAGGTGCAGAAATAATTCCATTAAATGAAAGTATTGAAAAAAATCCACAACGCAAAATGCCACTAACTGTAGTTTTAAATACCAATGACAGTATGAAAGTCATGCAAGAAGAGATTTTCGGACCCATTCTGCCTATTCTTCCTTATGACTCCATTGAAGAAGTAATTGATTATATTAACGCAAATGAAAGGCCACTTGCTTTATACATTAATAGCTATAATAAAAAGTTCCAAAAGAACATCCTTCAGCGCACACATTCTGGTGGAGCTTGCATAAACGATGCAACATTTCATGTAGTGATTGATGATTTACCGTTTGGAGGAATTGGAGCTTCAGGAATGGGGAATTATCATGGGGAAGAAGGCTTTACTACCTTCAGTCATCCAAAAGCTGTATTTTCGAGAGGACGTATAAGCTTTTCCCATTTTTTGTTCCCTCCTTTTGGAACCGCAATACATAAGCTGGTTTTTAAATTGTTTATTCGTTAAAAATCGGTGCGAACTAATAATAAAACATAATACCATCTAATAATAAAAAGAGGTTAATATGACATTTATAGAAAAGGGCATTAATAATCTGGGTGACTTTATTGATAACGTTTTCAGTAAGTACAGCAGCCAGCCAGCCTTTAGTTGCTTAGGACAGACACTTTCGTTTTCCGAACTGGATGAGAAATCCCATGCACTTGCCTGTTGGTTTCAGAACGAAGCAGGATTAAAAAGCGGTGATCGCATTATTATACAACTGCCTAACTTAATTCAATACCCTATTGCAGCCTATGCAGCGGCAAGAGCAGGCTTAACAATAGTAAATACCAATCCACTTTACACCGAACGAGAAATGGCTCACCAATTTACCGATTCGGGTGCAAAAGCTATTGTGATTTTGGCTGACCTTCTGCCCAAGCTTGATGCGATAAAACATAACACTGAAATTGAAACCGTGATTGTTACTGGAGCAGCTGATTTATTGACAGGCACTACTGAACAGGTAAATGGTTGCACTGGTTTTAGTCAAGCGATTAAATTGGGATTAGGTATAACATTAGCCCCGCGCACACAGCAGCTAAATGATATTTCAGTGCTCCAATATACAGGTGGCACAACCGGTGTGTCTAAAGGCGCGGCATTAAGTCATAGCAATGTATTAAGCAACGCAAGTCAAACGCTGCAACACCTTGGCAAGCATTGTGGTGACGGAACTGAAACGTTTATTAGCCCTCTTCCCCTTTATCACATTTATGCCTTTAGCGTGAACATGCTAATTTTCTTTAGTAAGGGAAATTTAAATGTATTAATTCCAAACCCAAGAGATATGGATGCATTTGTAAGTGCTATTAAGCCATTTCGATTTACTGGCTTTGCCGGACTGAACACCTTGTTTGTGGGTTTATGTCAACATCCTGAATTTAAGAAATTAGATTTTTCTAAGTTTCACCTTACTTTGTCAGGAGGCACTGCCCTAACCCATGCCGCGGCCAATGTATGGAAGTCAGTTACCGGATGTACAATTACTGAAGGTTATGGCCTTTCAGAAACGGCCCCTGTATTGTCGTTCAATACACCTGGAGCTGAAATATTGGGCTCCGTAGGACAAAAGCTAGCTGGTACTGAAATTGAGATCCGTGATCAAAATGGCAATCATCTAACGACAGGTGAAGAAGGCGAAGTGTGTGCTAAAGGCCCACAAGTGATGACGGGATACTGGAAACGACCTGAAGAAACTGCAAAAGTTATGCACTCTGATGGCTTTTTTAGAACAGGAGATATTGGAGTAATTTTACCTGATGGCAGCATTAAAATTGTCGATCGACTAAAAGATATGGTGATCGTTTCAGGTTTTAATGTCTATCCAAATGAAGTAGAAGAAATAATTACTCGTCATAAAGATGTTATCGAAGCAGCTGTTGTGGGTGAGCCTGACGATAAAACTGGCGAGAAAGTTTGTGCCTATATTGTTGTCAACAAACCTATAGACACGGCTGACCTTATTTCCCACTGCAAAAAAGATCTCACTCCTTATAAAGTCCCTAAAAAGATAGTGGTTTTAGATGAGCTTCCTAAGTCTACTGTGGGTAAAATTTTGCGTCGTGAATTACGTAGTTAAATATTTACTGTAATTTTAGCGATAACGGTTAACTATCTATCAGGCCGTTATCACCCTCTTTACTGGTTGTTAGTAGCTTTTTTTTAGCTAGAATTTGGCTCGTAACTGTCTGAAAACACTTTACTTATAAGCTGAAAAGCATATCCTTGTGTTTAATTTTATCGCCTAAACTATAAATATGAATGTAAGATCATCTGAAGCATTAATCGTTGAAGGCGGAGCTATGCGTGGAATTTATACCACTGGGCTGCTTGACGAATTTTTAGAGCAAAATTTCAATCCATTTAACTTTTACTGTGGCGTCAGCGCTGGAGCACTTAACCTATCCGCATATATCTCTGGAGTAAAAGGGCGTAATTTAAAACTTTATACCGAATTTGCTACGCGACCAGAGTTTATGAGCATATCTAGATTTTTAAAAGGCGGTCATTTGCTAGATATGGATTGGATGTGGGAGATGATGGATCGCTATGTGAAGTTAGACCATGAAAGAATAGCGGAACATAATTTTCATGTGGGAATTACCGATATTAATGCGGCTAAAACGCTATTCAAGCAAGCTAAAGCTGACACCATTGAAAATATCTTAAAAATTTCTAGTTCACTCCCCTTCTTTTATCGTGGTTTTCATCGCTTAGGTAATCAACCTATGACAGATGGCGGCATGATTGACGCCATTCCAGTAAAACATGCCATAGAGCAAGGTGCAAAAAATATTATGGTGGTTCGTTCAAGGATAAAAAACTACCGACAAAACACCAAAGTCTCTGATCAGTTTCTTGCGTTTATGTTTCGCAACAAACCGGAACTTGCAAAAATTCTAAAGCAAAGGTCTGAGCGCTACAACCAAACTATTGACTTAATTCGAAACCCTCCAAATGGGGTTAAAATTTTAGAGGTATGCCCTCCAAATAGTTTTAAAACTAGCCGCTTAGACGTAAGTAAAAAACGCTTATACAAAGGCTATGACCTTGGTAAAAAATCAGCTGACTCTGTTATTGAGCAATGGCAAAGAATGATAACATCAAGTTAGTTGTGATTTTCCTGAAGTATTAAGATACCAAAATATTTTTTTCTTTACTCATAAAAAAACCTCTAATAAATTAACTTATTAGAGGTTTTTTTATATTAAATTAAATCATATAAGCTATGCCGCTTTAGATTCCAAATCAACAACGGGTGTACGAATTAAGTAATCAAACGCTCCCAGACTTGCTTTAGCGCCTTCACCCATAGCAATAATGATTTGTTTAAATGGCACTGTTGTAACATCGCCAGCCGCAAATACACCATCCATGTTTGTATTACCGTGAGCACCAATTTCAATTTCTCCTCTGGGACTTAAACCAATTTTAGAATCTTTCAACCATTCTGTATTGGGTATTAATCCAATTTGAACAAATATTCCAGCCACATCTACTTGTTTAATTTCATCGGTATTGCGATCTTTGTATTTAAATCCAATTACACGAGTACCGTCACCGATTACCTCTGTAGTTTGAGCCATTTTAATAATTTCTACATTAGGTAAGCTATTGGCCTTGTCGACTAATACTTGGTCGGCACGTAAAACATCAGAAAACTCAACAACAGTTACATGCTCTACAATTCCGGCTAAATCGATGGCAGCTTCAATACCTGAATTCCCACCCCCAATTACAGCAGTACGCTTACCCTTAAATAAAGGCCCGTCACAATGTGGGCAATATGCCACACCCTTGTTACGGTATTCATGTTCACCAGGAACGTTCATTTCCCTCCAACGAGCCCCTGTTGAAATAATGACGCTGCGGCTTTTTATCGTTGCTCCACTTTCTAAAGTAACGTGTACTAAGCCATCTTCTGTTTCTTCAGCACCAAGGATCTTACTGGCTTTTTGTTCTGACATAATGTCTACATTATATTGCTTTACATGCTCTTCAAGACTGGCTGTTAATTTTGGACCTTGAGTTTCTTTAACAGAAATAAAGTTTTCAACACCCATTGTATCCATTAGTTGACCACCAAAACGATCAGCAACAATGCCGGTATTAATACCTTTACGAGCCGCATATATAGCTGCTGATGCACCTGCTGGTCCACCACCTACAACTAAAACATCGAATGTCTCTTTGGCTGATATTTTTTCTGCTTGTTTTTTTACTGACCCAGTATCTAACTTCTTCAAAATCTCAGCAAGTGAAATACGACCTTGAGCAAATACTTCGCCATTAACATAAACACTCGGTACAGCCATTATATTTCTGTCGGTTACTTCTTGTTGAAAAGCAGCCCCATCAATCATAGTGGTTTTAATGCTTGGGTTAATTGCTGACATCATATTAAACGCCTGAACTACATCAGGACAGTTTTGACAGCTTAGTGAAATGAAGATTTCGACATTCATTTCGTTATCAAGGTTTGCTATTTGTTCAATGATCTCTTGATCAATCTTCATAGGGTGACCACCGCTATGCAATAAAGCCAATACTAAAGATGTAAATTCGTGTCCCATTGGTAAGCCAGCAAAGCCTATTGATGTTTGCTTAACCGGATTTACAACACGCATTATTGGTTTACGTTGGCTTGTAGATTGGTCTTGAAATACTTTAACTTTATCATTTAGCGAAGCTATATCATTAGCTAAATCTAAAAGTTTTTTACCGGTATCACTCTCATCCAAACTTAGTACCAAATGTACATCACTTTTAAGATTTTCTAAGTAGGCTTTTAATTGAGTTTTCATTGTTTGATCTAACATGGTGATACCTTCTATAAATTCTTTGATAATTTTTTAATTTGTAAAGTTGGTTTTCTCTCCCTTAAAGGAGGCCAAGTATTAATAGTTATGATTTTTAGTGCTAATTAAAGAAACTAAAGCGCCACTTTGTGAAGAGCTAACGTTTAGAACGCTAACTCTTCGAAATGTTACCTAACAATCTAGATTGTTCTAGATTGCTCTAGATTTTACCTACTAGATCAAGAGAAGGAGCTAAAGTTGCTTCTCCTTCTTTCCATTTAGCCGGGCAGACTTCACCTGGATGAGAAGCAACATATTGAGCCGCCTTAACTTTACGCATAAGATCGTCCGCATCACGTCCAATACCTTCAGCAGTAATTTCCATTGCTTGGATAATGCCCTCTGGATCCACTAGGAATGTTGCACGGTCTGCAAGCCCTTGGCCTTCACGCATCACGCCAAAATTGTTTGTAATCTGACCTGTTTGGTCACCAACCATGAAATAGTTAATCTTTCCGATTGTCTCAGAGCTGTCGTGCCAAGCTTTATGGGTAAAATGTGTGTCTGTTGATACAGAGAAAACTTCAACTCCTAGATCTTGAAGTTCAGCATAATTATCAGCTACGTCGCCGAGCTCTGTTGGGCACACAAATGTGAAATCAGCTGGATAGAAGAAGAATACTGCCCACTTACCCTTTGCGTCTTTCTCAGATACATCTAAAAATTCGCCTTGCTTAAAAGCAGTGGCATTGAATGGTTTAATTTCAGTATTGATCATGGAAGCTATCCTATTTGTTATGTCATATGTTCATCGATTGAATCCGTTTATCGAATCCATGAGTGCATTGTGGATCAACTATCACTATTTGTTAAATGAATCGTAACTATGGTTGCAATAGTTTTTAGCTATCAATAATTACCCACTAAAAAACGCAATGAATCCAATGAGCCAAGAATAGCGTATCAATGAGATGAATAAAATAAGCCCAAAAAAACTTATCTTAAGTAAGTGGACAGCTGTTAACCCTATTAACAAAGAAAAGCACTTCTTAGTCAGTGAGGTTAAATTTGATGAAGAAGGTAATGTTGTTCAATGTGTAATAGAAGCCGTTATGTCTAAACGGACGATTAATATAGAGTGGCAACAATTAAAACACTCAGACGAGTGGGATCAAGGATGGAAGTAATCCCTAACAGGATCTTCCGTACCGTTGTAATGAACCATCAACTTAAAAGCTATGAATCCTTTGGTATTTCACAGCCTTCAGCCATTCTTCGCTTAAAGCGCCAGTTAGCGAAGTGAAGGTAACACCACTGAATAATTGGTTGCAAACGTAATCCGCTGATAACTCTTGCTAACCAGCTGTATTGGGGTAGCTTGCGCCAAATCATCATAAAATTATCCACACCTCTTACTACCTCGCCCCTTTCATTCAAGCCATGGATAATGGCCATTGCGTCTACGAACCTGATACCATTATCTTTTAATTCGTCTTGCGCGCTTATTATGTTGATCCACTCAATAAGGCCAAGTTTGTCTAGTTTTTGATAATGGGCAATTTCTCGCTTGCACAAACCGCAACTTCCGTCATAAAAAATCGTGGGCTTCATG
>JBLHVV010000063.1:0-17612 GCA_047628755.1 Crocinitomicaceae bacterium
GCATACGCGAGTAGGACGAACCTTTTATGACGCGAGTAGGACGGTATTTTATAATTTTAGTCGCTTTGTTGAGTAAGGTTATTGAGAATTATCAAATACTGGTTCGCTATTTGCTATGTCCATATATAAACGTAAAAAAGTATGGGTATTAAATGATAAATGCTCCAATGAAGTGCAGAAACATGAAAGGCCTTAAAATCGAGCACTCAGTATGAAGAAAGCAGAAGCGATAATTGATAAATTGATCCAAAATCAAGCATTGCCTATAAGTTATAAAGATTTAGTTGGAGACTATTTATGGCCATTAGTGCAAGACATGGCAGCCAGCTATAAATTACGCACAGAAATAACGCCTTGGATAGTTGGTTTA
Source organism: Crocinitomicaceae bacterium (assembly GCA_047628755.1). Classification (GTDB taxonomy): domain Bacteria; phylum Pseudomonadota; class Gammaproteobacteria; order Pseudomonadales; family Oceanobacteraceae; genus Bermanella. The sequence goes on from JBLHVV010000063.1 coordinate 371, forward strand.
CAGGGTACTCAAGGCAGTGGTAAAAGTACTGTATGCTTGTTCATCAAAACACTACTAGAGGAATGTTTTGATCTAAATATCGTAGTACTGTCTATCGACGACTTTTATAAAACACGCCAAGAAAGAATTCAACTCGCTAAAGATATCCATCCCTTATTCGTTACCCGTGGTGTGCCCGGAACACATGATGTTCGTTTAGCAGAATCTACTATCCAGCAATTATCTGAACTCTCCGAAAATCAAGCTTGTAAAATCCCTAGTTTTAATAAAGCCATTGACGATAGGCTGGAGCAAAGTGATTGGAATGAAGTAAAAGGTTCAGTGGACATTATTTTATTTGAAGGTTGGTGTATGGGAGTATCAGCTCAGTCTTCAGCAGCACTTAAACAACCAATTAATGACTTAGAAAAAAAGGAAGACACTGAATGCATTTGGCGTGAATATGCTAACGAAAACCTAAAAAACCAATATAAATCTTTGTTTGAAAAAATAGATAACTTAATTGTATTACAAGCCCCAAGTTTTAAATGTGTCTACCAATGGCGAGCACTACAAGAAACTAAGTTACATGAAAAGAATATAGATGTTGAAAATACAATGGTGCAGACGCCAAAGCAAGTAGAGCGTTTTATATCTCATTACGAGCGATTAACTCGATTTGCATTAATGACATTGTCAGAACAAGCGAGCTGGGTAATTACATTAGATACTCATCACAATATGAAGTCGTTACACCGCAATGATAGTTTTATAAGGGTTGATTAATGAGCATTCAGTATTTAGTTATGACGGATCTAGATGGAACCTTGTTGGATCATTCTAATTATAAATGGAACTCTGCACAGGTTGCTTTGAGCTACCTAAAAGAGCATGAAATTCCTGTTATTGTAAATACCAGTAAAACTATGGCTGAATTACAAACATTACTTAAAGAACTAAAGCTTGAGCATGAACCCTATGTAGTAGAAAACGGTTCGGCTGTGGTATTACCAGCTTTCACCGATAGTATTAGCTCAAAGAAATTATTCAATGAACTTAAAGTACATAGCCAATTTAAAAAGATAGATGAACAGTATATTTGGTCTTTGGGAAAAGACAGGCGAGAAATTTGTGATTGGTTTTATAGCCTAAGAACGCGTCATGGTTGGAATTTTGAAGGTTATAACGATTGGACTATTGAAGCGTTAATGGAAAAAACAGGACTGACAAAAAGTAAAGCTAAAGAATCAAAACAGAAATTATTCAGTGAACCATTTCAGTGGTTTGATTCTGAGGTGAACTTTAAAACGTTAGAGTCTCTAGCTGAGCGAGATGGCTATACTATTTTAAAAGGTGGTCGATTCTATCATCTTCAAGGTAACGTGGATAAATCATCGCCTTTTTCATTTTTTAGGCAATACCACAATTTAATTTGGCCTGAATCTAGTCCTGTGAAAATAATTGCACTAGGCGACAGTCAGAACGATGTGGCTATGTTGGATAATGCAGAATATGGTATTTGTATTAAATCACCAGCTAATGATTTTCCTTCAATTAAATCTAAGAATATTATTTTTAGTAAATTGTATGGACCACAAGGCTGGAATGAAGAAATTTTAGAGTTAACTAAAGATTTAAACAGTTAGATATCATAATCTATCATTATGTAAAAGAATAACTTGAAAAATACAAATAAGAAAACAATGTAATTAGATAATAAAAAACTAACTATAAATAAACAAGAGGCTCCCAATGGCTGATTTCTATCAGAACGGTATTATTACAACACTCCACAATCTTAACCAGCGACCACTAGAAGATATGGAGGCCGAACTCAAAGAGTTTTCTAAAGTACGGCCTATGACATTAGTATTGCCATCTTTATACTCTGAATTAGAAGGTGAGGCATTACCAAACATAGTCAATGAATTAAGCAAAGTAGACTATTTAGATGAAATTATTATTGGTTTAGACCGTGCAAATGAGCAAGAATACATTCAAGCTCTTGAATTTTTCAAACCCCTAAATCAAAAGTTTAAAGTACTATGGAACGATGGCCCACGATTACGTGCAATAGATAAGAAGTTAATGGATGAAGGTTTGGCTCCAACGGAAGCTGGTAAAGGCCGTAATGTTTGGTACTGCATGGGGCATGTATTGGCTTCGGGTACATCTGAGTCGGTGGCTTTACATGATTGCGATATTTTAACTTATGATAGAAGCTTATTAGCTCGATTAATTTATCCTGTTGCTAACCCAAGGTTTAACTACGAATTCTGTAAAGGGTACTATGCCCGAGTAGCAAGTGGAAAAATTCATGGTCGTGTAAGTCGATTATTAGTTACACCATTAATTCGCGCATTGAAGAAAACATTGGGTAATAATCCATATTTAGATTATATCGATAGTTTTCGTTATCCATTGGCAGGTGAATTTTCTTTTAGAACTGATGTAATGAATGATATCCGGATCCCCAGTGATTGGGGACTAGAGATTGGCGTATTGTCAGAATTAAACCGCAACTATGCTAACAACCGTATCTGTCAAGCCGATATAGCCACCACTTACGACCATAAGCACCAAGAGCTTTCGCTAGAAGATGCAGAGCAAGGTTTAAGTAAAATGTCAGTAGATATTTCAAAGGCCTTATTTAGAAAACTAGCAACAAATGGTGTAGTATTTAATACAGAAACTTTTAGATCAATTAAAGCCACGTACTTCAGAATAGCATTGGATTTTGTAGAAACTTACAACAATGACGCTATTATGAACGGCCTTAAGTTAGATATCCATGCCGAAGAAAAAGCCATTGAAATGTTCGCAAAGAATATCTTATCTGCTGGCAGTAATTTTCTAGACAACCCAATGGAAAAGCCATTTATGCCAAGCTGGAATCGTGTAACCAGTGCGATGCCAAACGTATTATCAGATATATATCAGGCTGTAGAAGACGATATGAATGAATATATGCCAAAAACTAACAACCAGTAAAAGCTAGATAGAGCGAACTATGAATCACCAAATCAATGATGCATTAAAACTGAAAGTGATCTCTCATCTTTCGGTTATCTATCCAGACAATAATATTAATGAATTGTCTAAACAGCTAATTCATATTATGGGTTTAGATGAAGATATTGTTAAAGCTAATAGTCACGAGAGCCGATGGGACGAAAAAGACATCTGGATGATAACCTATGGCGACAGTATTCAATCTCCTGATCGAGTACCGCTGAGATCGCTTTCTAATTTTATGAATAAACATTTATCTGGACTGATTAATGGTGTGCATGTTTTACCATTTTTTCCATACAGTTCTGATGATGGTTTTTCGGTAATCGACTTCTCTCAAGTGAATGAAAGCTTGGGTGGTTGGAAAGATATTGTATCTATTTCAAAAGATTTCCACTTAATGTCTGATTTGGTAGTTAATCATTGCTCTAGTCGCAGTCGCTGGTTTGAAAATTATAAAAAATGTGAGCATCCAGGCAAAGACTACTTTGTGACAGTGGGAGATGAGATAGACATTTCTAAGGTAGTAAGGCCCAGGACATCTCCTCTCTTAAGAGAAGTTGAAACACTTGAAGGTAAAAAGAAAGTCTGGTGTACTTTTAGTCATGATCAGGTGGATTTAAATTACGAAAATCCTGATCTATTATGTGAAATGATCAATATTATTAAACTTTATTTAGATAATGGAGTTCGTATATTTAGACTTGATGCTGTGGCTTTTTTGTGGAAGAAAAGCGGTAGTCCAAGCATTCACTTAAAAGAAACCCATGAAATGGTGCGCTTGTTTAGAACATTAATAGAGCATCATAGTGATGATGCTATTATTATTACGGAAACAAATGTACCCAATGCAGAGAATTTATCTTACTTGGGTAATGCCAATGAAGCCCACGCAGTTTATAATTTTTCATTGCCACCTTTGCTATTGCACACATTGTTACAGGGGAATTGTCATGCGTTAAAAAATTGGCTGGTTTCAATGCCACCGTCTCAGATGGGTACATTTTATTTTAATTTCATAGCATCTCATGACGGAATTGGCTTACGTCCAGCTGAGGGATTATTAGAAAAAACAGAAATTAATACCCTAGCGAATTGTATGAAAGATTTTGGAGGGCGTATCTCTTGGCGTTCAACCGATGATGGTCAAGATAAGCCTTATGAATTAAACATTACCTTATTTGATGCACTACAGGGTACAGTTAATGGCCCAGACCGTTGGCAAATACATAGATTTATTTGTGCCCATGGAGTGATGTTAGCTTTAGAGGGTGTCCCAGCAATTTATGTTCACAGTATGCTGGCAACACAAAATTATTATCAAGGTGTTGAGCATACTAGCCAGAATCGAACGATTAATCGCTATAAATGGGACGAGGATGAATTAGAGCAAATTCTGGCTACTGAAAATCATCATTCAGAAGTATTCAATAGTATCAAAGAGCTTATTAGTATCAGAAAGGAAGAGAAAAGTTTCCATCCTAACGCTGAGCAATTTGCTCTTCACATATGTGATGAAATATTCGGTTTTTGGAGACAAAGTATTAACCGAACTGAGCGTATATTCTGTATTTATAATATTACAAACCAAAAAATGCTTTTAGACTTAGCTAGCCTAAACTTACCATATGATGAAGCATGGACTGATTTAATCTCAGGTATGAAATATGAAAATATATTTGAGACTATTGAACTTAAGCCATATCAATTTATTTGGTTGAAACTAGCGAATTAATTGTCAATAAACGGCGATTAACGTCTACTATTTAGGCTTTAGAATAATATGTTAAGTCTACACTTAACATATGAATAAATTAGTTGAGCCTAGATATTTTACACCGAGAACCTCATTGATAGGTGTTTTCTATTTTCTATTTTTAGTTCTGAATTCACCTTTAACCTTTTCTATACAGCCTATCGAATTCGAATTTCAAACTACTCGTGATACTAAGCGAACTTATGATGGCATTACTGGTTTAAATTTTGAACGAATAGAGACCCAGTTTTTAAGTCCGATTTTTAAGCGCGATAATACAATAGGAAAATGGTTAGCTGGTCTTGATATAAGCGAAAATCGAATGTTTTTTAGTGGCATTCAATCTGGCACAAGGCGCCTATATCGATTTGCTGTTCCTATTCAGTACTTCCCTAAGCGAAAGGGCCGCATTCAGCATGAATGGATGCTAACCCCTGCCTATTATAGTGATGAGTCATTTATTGATCAAAAACGTATAACATTGGAATACGCTTGGCAGTTTAGGTATTTAAAAAATCGAAAGATGAATCTCGTAGCTGGTTTCAGAAGCGATAGCCGATCTGGTGAAAATGGTATATACCCTATCTTCGGACTAGAGGCTCAACCAAATAAAAATGTATTCCATCACTGGGTATTTCCCAATATATATAGCGAAATAAAGTTTAATAAAAAATTAACGTCTAGAGTGTTTGCAAAAATTAATGGTGGAAATTGGGACTATCTTATATCAACTGGTGGAGGTATTTCTAACTTAAGTGTGTCAGATTGGAAGATTGGTTTGGGGGCAAGGTTAAGAACAAAAATGCCGTTTGACTATTTTTTTGAAACAGGGTTAAGAATTATGGGCAGCGCTTCGTTTAACGATACAAAGGGATCAACAGGTGATAGTTATTTTATTACGATGGGAATTAAAACACGATTCCAATAGTATTAAAGTTGTTATTAGGGCGGTTATTCATGTTATGCAAACGTTTTAATGAGGCAGGTGCGCATTAATTTTATTTTTATGGCACAATCCAATTAATTACAATTAGTTAAAATATAAGGAATAGTATGAATTTATTAAAGCAGTATTGGGAAGTTCCTTTATTTATTTTATTTGCAGTGATTTGCGTTGTCCTTCCTGAGATAGACCTATGGGTAACGGCCTTATTTTATGATAATGAACAGGGGTTTTATTTAAATGATAATCCCGTAGTTCAGGTGGTTTATAATGTATTTAGATACATGCCAGCATTCTTATTACCCGTTATGTTATTAATGTTAGTTGCACCATATTTTATTAAAAAAACAGAAGGCACTCGTAAATACACTGCATTCCTATTACTCACTTTGCTAATTGGCCCTGGTATAGTAGTACACCCTATTCTAAAGGATAACTGGGATAGGCCACGACCAAGAAATGTACAGGAATTTAATGGTAATTTTGATTTTTCTCCTGCTTTTGTAATGGCAGAAAACGATGGTAAAAATAAAAGCTTTGCTAGTGGTCATGGTGCTATGGGGTTTTATTTTATAGCGTTTGCTTGGATATTTAGAAAACGTAGATATTTTGTTGCTGGTTTAGTGATTGGCTCGGTGGTAAGTCTTGGCCGAATTGTACAAGGGGGGCACTTTATAAGTGATGTGCTAGCAGCTGGTTTCATTGTTTACTTTACTTGCCAAGTAATGTCCTATTGGTTACTTGGCCATAAGCGAATTAAACCAGAGGAGCCTAGCTAAAATAGACTTAGCTAATAGTCATTTTAATTTATTGTAGCACTAAGCGATCAATTAATTTCTGAAATTAACAGATCTGATTGCATTGTGCTGGGACTACCCATATATGATTATGGTATTCACAAGGGAGAGGTCTCAGACTCTCAAATTCATTTCATAACGATATTTTTTAGTTTTTTAGGACTGCATAATGTGTAAATTGCATATGCTGAAGGTTTAAATATGGGTGAAGATGTGAAAAAAACATTATTTAACACCGTGAATCAGTCTTTTGACGATTTAATAGGCTAGTTCCGCATAAAAAATCCTATAGCTTATAAACGCTTGCATGAATAAATAGTTATTATAAAAATATATAAAATTACATTAAATAACTCAATTTAAACACCATCCTCACATAAAGCGTCTTTTGTAGAAACGAGTTAGAGTTATTCTAATGACAGGCTCTATAAAAGGCGTTGATTGTGATATTTACTGTAAATAATCAAGTGTTAAATAAGACAGATAAGAATATAGACCAAACTGATTACTATTTAAAACATTTGATCACCTTTTCGAAAAGTAAAGCAGTGAAAAATCATAACGATATTTTAAGCGCACGCGGGACTGTATTAGTTCCATGTAATACAACCCTAACACCAAAAATACTTGATCGTTTAGTATGTCTAAAATTGTCCATGCCAATCGAGTTCAGCATAGAGATTATACAAACAATAAATAGTCAGTCTCTATTAGCGCTATACGACAAGTTAATTATCAATAACTCAGAATTTAAGTATTTAAATAATGATTTAGAAGTCAATCAATTGCTCAGTGATGCATGTGTTTATATGGAACAGTTTCCAATATTATATCAAAAACTATCTGTTTTACAGTTGAGCTTCCCTGACAAATTTATGCAGTCGTTATTAACAGGTTACTTTTGCTTGGGCTTATCTAAAAAGCTTGGCGAAAAAAAGATATTAAATATATACGCATTTGTTGCAGGATTAATACATGATTTTTCTATGATGAGTTTAGAGCCAAGTCTTTTAATAGATGATATTGACTACAGCCCTCAGCAATTTAGAGCTATGCAGCAGCACTGTATTAAAGGCTTTAGGCATCTTGCTATGATTGAGGGGTTTCCAAAGGAAATATCTGAAGCAGTGCTTGATCACCATGAAAATGCAGATGGTTCTGGCTATCCAAACGGAAAGACAGCGATAAATTTATCAATTACCTCCCAGATTATTTCTATCGTCGACGCGTGTATAGGTATTTATCAACGGGAATCTAACATAGAGCAACTGGGCGTAGATTCATTATTGCCAGTGTTAGAAATGAATACTGATATGTATATTCCTTGTGTTCATACTGCAGCGGTAGATACTCTGTCAGCTATCCCATGCCAGCTTAGGCGCGTCTACGAAAATAAAGACATGCCTGCGGTTATTAGTGGACTTATGTTAGACAACGAAGGTATTCAGCATGACTATTGCGTACTCTATGCGCTGGTTACCAGTATTAAGCCAAACCCAAAGGACTTAGGCAGCACAGACCAAGTAGTTACCAATAATCTATTAAAAATGAGTCTGCGCATTAATAAAAGCTTAATAACGTCTGGGCTACTGCAAAATGAGCACAGTGAATGGATGGTTATTAGTTGTGGTGCTCAACAGGAATATGATTACATTGCTATTGAATACCTAGAGGTTATTTATGGTGAAATTCGTTTTCAAATAAAGGAGTTAGTTCAGCTTGTCTCTCTGCTATTAATGGATCACACCGTTAAAGAGCAGTCTAAAATCAAGTTTCTTGAAGATGGACTATTGCAAATTGCGAAATACCATCAATATAATGAACATATATGCGTTGAACACTAGTCTATTTAATACGGAGCTCTTCTAATCAGGATCATCTATAAGCTTGGAGGTCTTAACTAAAACGGGTAAACTCAACTGATAAATTTTTGAATTTAATTGGTTGTATGAATGGCACTACAATTTAAAATTGTCCCAGTAACCCCGTTTGAGCAAAACTGCAGTATTTTGTGGTGCGATGAAACCATGCATGCTGTTGTGGTTGATCCGGGTGGTGATCTGGAAAAAATAGAGTCAGCAGTTTCATCTTTAAAAGTTGAGCTTAAAGCTATCTGGTTAACCCATGGCCACCTAGATCATGTGGGTGCCACAGTGGAACTTGCAGAAAAGAGCAATCTAAAAATCATTGGTCCGCAAAAAGAAGAAAAGTTTTGGCTGGATATGCTGCCACAGCAAAGTGCTATGTTCGGCTTTCCTCCGGCCAAAGTATTTGCACCAGATCAATGGCTAGAGCAGGGTGATGAAGTAACGATTGGCAAGCAAATTTTATCGGTTTTACATTGCCCAGGCCATACACCAGGACATGTGGTTTTTTATAATCCGGCCAACAAGTTGGTTGTAGTAGGTGATGTATTATTTAACGGTGGCATAGGGCGTACTGACTTTCCAAGAGGTGACCACGGAACATTAATAAAGGCTATTAAAGAACAATTGTTCACATTACCTGATGATACTCAGTTTATACCAGGGCATGGTCCAATGAGCACCATCGGTCATGAAAAGAAAACCAATCCATTTGTAAATATGTATGGGTAATATCAGTGGCTATCCTGCGAGCTAGGCATATATACTGCCAATAAAAAGCCCCATGGAACTAATTCCATGGAGGTAAATAAGACTATTTATCTAAGTAGATACTAGTTTATTAAGAAAAATAATTCATTCATGTATAAATAGCTTGCGTGACAGATTCCAGTTTATTTGTATCTACTGTTACACCTAGGCCTGGTAAATTTCGAATTTGATCTATGTTTAGCGACCCATGCTGTCCAAATTGAATGGGATTGTTAACAATATCTTTTTCCAATAAAAGTGTGCCGAAAGCACCTTCGTGATAAACGCAGTCTCCTACTAAACTGGCTAAAATCAATCCCGCGCTAGTTAGTAAGGATGTTTCACCTACCTGGGCTCCCAGTTGGCATTGAATGCCATTATCTTTCGCTAACCTATAGAGTTTAAGGCTATTGATAATACCGCCATTTTTAGAAATTCGAAGATTAAATAATGAACCGCCTCTATTTTCAGCCATCCATTTTCCATCATCGTAGCTGCATAGGCTTTCGTCTAGCGAAATATGTAGGCGCTTGTTTATATACTTTAGTAAATCAGGATAATCTTCTTTATTAGCGGCTGGCATTGGCTGTTCAACACTATCAATGTTGTACTCCATAAAAATATTTAATTGCTGTTTAGCCTGCTCTAAGTTCCAAGCTTCATTTGCATCTATTCTAATACTGGCATTAGGCCCCATAATACGACGAGCAATTTTAATATTTTCTAAATCCCGTTCTGGCTCAGCCCCTACTTTTATTTTAACAGTGTCTATACCAATTTTTTTATAACGTTTTAAAAACTGCTCCACTACAGCGGGATTTTCTGCTGATACAATCCCACTGTATTTTATACTCTCTTGTTTAGGGCCTCCGAACATATCAAGCACAGACATATTTAAGCTTTTTCCTACAGCATCTAATAGCGCTAATTCAAAAGCTGCTTTAACACAAAGTTCATGAGGTTCTAAGTTAGGTATGAGTAACTCAAACTCTTCTAATAATTTAATAGTATCTTCAAAATTAGATAGCTCAATTCCTGTCATAATAGGAAATACTTTGTTTAATAGGCTCTCTTTAACACTTTGGATTGTTTCACCCGTTACATAATCACGGGGTAAAGACTCTCCGTACCCAATAATTCCAGATTCTAATTCCACTTCGACTAATATATTTTCAACATTAGAACGAGATTTTGTGCTGTGTTTAAATACAACCACAAATGGGATATCCAATACTCTAAGTCTACATTGCTTTATTTTCATTGTGTGGCTCGAACAGTTGATTTGGATATTTCCGGTTGTTTTGAAATAAATTCATGTATATCTGATAAAGCAGCTTGTGCATCATTTGTAAACGTTAAGAAATGTTTATGAATGGACCCACCTTCATAATATTTTACTTTACTACCCATTTTATTTTTTTCAATGTGTGCTATTACTTTATCATTGTCCATCATAGCATCATCATTGACTAATAAGTAAAAACGTTTCTTATTATGCAGGGGATTACTGTGTTCAGATTGATCTTCTATATATTTATCCATAGCGCGAGTTTGTAGGGCTAATCTTCTAGTCATATGACGAATAGACAATTTGTCATTAGAAATTTTTGATAGCCAAACATTATCATCTGTAAACCAGCTTGCACCATTGTCATTACTCATTGCTGTTACAGGTGAAGGGAAGTAGTCTGAATTCTTACTTCCGATTAATTCTAATTTTGAAAAAGGAAGTGGCATTGTTTCTTGATTTCTAAATAAACCAGGAGTGGTGAATATAGCACTTTGAACTCTACTACTTCTGTCTTCATCAAGTAAATAGCGTGTGATTATTTTGGCTCCGTAAGAGTTAGCCCAAATATGAACAGTTTTTATTGACTGTTCCTTTTCAACAATATCTAACATTAAATCTATAGAATCCAAAAACATATGATAATCTTGAATATGCCCCCGTCGTGTGACAGGTTTTACTCCTGGTAAAAAAGGTAAAAACTCTTCTATACCTAATGGATATCCATCTAAAGCATAGGCATCTGAACTAGTACCAGAACCTATACGATCAAATGCATAAACTACATAGCCCATTGATCTTAGATATTCCGCAGTACTATTAAACCAAGCTCGATGACTTTGTAGACCATGATTATAGACAATTACATGACCATTACTTTTCTCCGGTATCCAGCGAGTATAATCCAATTGATATGTAACGTCTTTATTTAGTAAGTTACTAAAGAATTTATCTTTTTGTTCAAAAGAAAATACTTTACCAGTCTTTAGATCACTAGAAAAAGAGTTTGCTTGAGCAGTTAAATTTGCTAAAAATAATACAGATAATAGTAAATATCGAAACATTAAGCTGCTTCCTCTTTTTCAATCATATCTTTTACAGTAAGTGGAGTTAAGAATGTATTGTCAGTGACTAGTGGGGTTATTTTAAACTGGGCTTCTCTAACGCCGCCACTTACTCGCCAATTCTTATACTTCTCTAAAGAATCTTTACCTAAAATATATAATCGCATAGAATTTAATCGCATGGATTTTCGTTTAGTAGAATACTCCAAGTTATTAGCACTAAGATTATTTTCAATTTCTTCAAGAAAATGTTGTATGGCTGATTTAGATAGATATTGTGTTTCAAAATCAACATAAAAGTCATATCGCGCTTCGTTTGCATTAGCTTGGCAAACATAAAAGCTGGTTTTTATGTTACAGATCTTCTCTGCATGTGAAACGGCGTTGAGCAGTTGTTTTTCATATAGTTTTTCACCTGTGATATTAGTTACACCCTTACCCTTTTGTACAAATACAATGTTGGGTGTATTTAATGTGTAGCCTTTCACTTCAATGATATCGTTAATATTATACCGATAAAGGCCAGCTTTAGTGGTGAAAATTATATAGTAGCGTTCTCCTACTTCTAGTTCATCTGCCAAGTAGTAATGTGGGTCAGTCTTATCGATATGAGAAATTTTAATAAATTCAAAAAAGTTTTCACCGATAGTGAGTACACCAGAAGAATCATTATTACACAGGGGAATGCTGCCTCTAATTTCAGAAGCCAGATAACCTAAATCGCGAATATTTATGTCCCCATACCATTCCTTCATGCTCTCTAAAAACACAATTGAATTACCACCAGTCCAGCAGGTGATAAGTTTCAATTTTTTCCAATAATGTTTTGGTCTAAGTTTTTTTTCAGGATCTTTAGATACAGCTCGGCGTAGCTCACTTGCTAAGTTAGGATTAGCTTTTAACTTATCTTGAACCAGTTTTCTAATAGAATCAGGAATATCCAATGATGGATTAAGTTGTCCGCTTTCAATATCTAGCATTAGTTGGTTTTGCCATTTATCCCCTTGCTTAGCCAATAAATTAAGTGTGGAAGGATTAGCTGTAGATAACATTGTTACTGAGTTTTGAATTCCAAGTAAAATAATACAATAATTACGTGTTTCGTAATTTTCTAATGTCAGTATATCGTAAGGAATTGTGTATTTATCCTTTATTACTTTATTCAAACTAAGAATTAGCTGTCCAGAAGTAGAGCCATATGCAGTTCCGTCAGGGGTTTTACCTTCTTCGGCTGGAGAAACAATAGTAAGAATAGTCCCTTCAAATGCTTCAGGGCACTCTTTGAATACACTGTGTGAAAAGATGCGAGTAATATTTTGATGCGACTCTAACTGAGCCCGTTTAGTAATCGGAATAAATTTTGGAGTACCAGTTGTGCCACTTGTAGTGGCATAAGATATGGGTGAGTCTTTTACTAACACATTACTTTCACCATTAGTATGGCGAGTTACATAGTCTTCTAATGAGTCATAATTACATATAGGAATATTTTTTCTAAAATCTTTGATGGTTTTTATCTCAGAGAAATTATGTTTTTTACCAAATACAGTGTCTTTATTTTCATTGAGGATATCTTTTAATAAAAGTAATTGTCTTTCTCTACAATGTTTAATTTTAAAGTTAAAGCGCGATCTTAATTTCTCACCTGTGATACTTAAACCAAATCGAAAAATACTTTGTGATAGTTTAATTTTTGGTGTGATTCCCAATGGGCTTAATAGAATTGATTTTAATTGTAACAAACATTCCATTGTAATTAAGTATCCAGATTTAGCTAAAATTCTAAACATCGTCAGGATTTTGTTTAGTATATTTAATAAAATATACTGTGATCCAACTGACGAGAGATTCGAATTCTTTATATCGTCTGAATAATTTAACTTTAAGCTATTGGGATTTGAGCCTTCCATGGTGTGATCCTATAGTGGTATTGATAATATTTTTAATAAGTTGAGCCTGTATAATATTTTTAAGTAATATTTTATGACTCATTATTAGCTTAAATTTAATAGACAAAGTTAGACATAATCAATACACCTTTACTGACTTTAAAAGAGCTATAACTCTAAAAGATAAGTTTATTTGATTATCGAAGTGAAATATTCCACATTCTCAGTCACAAAGTATTGGTCTGGGCATACTTCCATCACTTAAGTAGTACGATTGTACCTTTAATAATTTGAGTGTTAAGTTAGTTGAATCGGTCATTATGAAAAAATTAATTAATTAATAAGGAGTTTTTAAGTAATTGTTGTTTTTTTAACTTAGATTAATAATTCAGGAGCTAATTAAAATAGAAGAATTTAATGATTTTATAAATTAAGAAAGGTGGGCGATGATTAGGCTTTGATTGCTTTTGGATTTTTTGAAATACCACGAACAATAAAAGTAACCTGCATACGTAAGAATTCATCAAAGTTATAATTAATATTTTCAAAAAAACCATCAATATATAACGATGCAATTCCATGCACTGTTGTCCAGCAACTTTTAGCTAAAATTTCAGGGTCTTCATTAATTAAGAATCCTATTTTTATACCTTCTTCTACCTGCTCAAATATGCATTGAAAGGCAGCATGGCTCGCATCTATTAGTTCTTCATGATCTCGACGGTTTTCTATGCTGCTGCCAAACATTAACTTGTAATGCTCTGGATGTTGTTTGGCAAATTGAACGTAATTAACACCTACTTCAATCAAATTCTCTTCAGAATAGTCACCTGTCCTGTTGTCCAATTTATTAGCGACAAGAGTATTAAACCCTTCCACCGCTAATTTAACTAATAACTGCGTTTTATCTTTAAAATGACGATAAGGAGCCGTCTGAGAAATACCTATATCCCTAGCCAGTGCCCTTAGGCTTAAACGTTCTATGCCGTTAAGGCGTATAGATTTTATAGCCGCTTCCATTAAGGCGCTAGGCACATCTCCGTGATGATACTTTTTATTGGAATGAGTCATAGTTTATTTTCTAGTGTTGACAGTATTAATATTTAAAACTAGCATGTACTCGTTGTCAACATACTACAAAAATTTTAATGCTATCAATTATCTGCACTGTAGATTGCGACGTAAATTTTTAGGGGCTCTTATGTCTTTTATTCAATCTTATTCAAATATTCAAAAAATATATTTAAATCAAAGGCTTATAAGTAGCCTGATGGTTGTTTGTGTATTGTTTATCGCTTTTTATACTGAACATAGTGAGGCTTCAAAAACCAGCGTTGTACCTGTTAGTGTTCAGACAGTAGTATTCGAAAAAGTGTCTCGCCCTATTATTGCCAGCGGACCCGTTCGTCCAATATCAGAACAATCTCTTGCCTTTAAGGTTTCAGGTATTGTTGGGCAAGTGTTTGTTAAAGAGGGGCAGGTTGTCAAAAAAGGACAGCCCTTGGCAAAATTAGTTTTAGAAGAGATAAACGCCAATGTAGACAAAGCAGAAGCAATTTTATCTGATGCAAATCGCCAAAATGATCGGATAACCACATTAACAGGTCAAAACATGATGTCTGACCAAGAAAAGCGCCAAGCGGAAACGGCTTTAGAAGTGGCTAAGGCAGATTTGCGAATAGCCAAGTTTAACCGTAAATACGCTGTTATTACTGCACCAGAGAATGGTCGTATTTTAACACGCAACATCGAACCAAATGAATTGGTTCAAGCTGGTCAGCAAACCTTCGTATTTGCTGACGATTCAAAAGGCTGGAGTGTTAAATTAGCTGTGGTCGATATCGATGTAGTCAAAATAAATCTAAATGACCAAGCTCTTATAAAACTAGATGCCTATCCAAATCGTGTCTTTACTGGTGTGGTGCAAGAAATAGCAGGACGCGCAGATATTCATTCCCAAACATTCGAAGTGGATGTGATGTTTACAAAAGATCAACTGCCTAAATTGTATTCAGGTTTAATTGCTCACACAGACATTACTCCTAATTACAAGCAAACAGTCACACAATTGCCTTTAAGCGCATTTATTCAAGCCAATGGCCAACAAGGTAGTGTCTATCTAGTCAGCAGTGCTTCTACAGTGAAGTTGCAGACCGTAGAGATTTCTTATTTAAGCGGGGCTTACGCCATGATTTCTTCAGGATTAAAAGAGGGCGATCGTGTAGTAGTCGAAGGTGGACCGTTTATTGTAAAGGGCACTGAAATTTCGATAATGAATTCAGATGATTTGGTAAAAGTTACCCAAATTGATAGTCAACAAGCAGAATTATTAAAATGAAATTACCTGTTTTAGCGATTCGTAATCATCAGCTTACTTGGTTGGTAAGCGCCATATTAATTCTGTTAGGGCTAGTCTCGTATTTTACGATGCCCAGAGCAGAAGATCCTCAACTTGATTTTCCCATGAGTAATATCATTGTGGTAAACCCTGGTACAACTCCCAGTGATATGGAATCTCTTATAGTTGACCCAATCGAAGATGTGCTAAATGAGCTTGAGGGCGTGGAAGAAATTAAAGCTAATATTGAAGATGGTTTAGCAAAAATTCATATCGAATTTCTTTATGGTAGCGACGCTGATGAAAAATATGACGACGTGCAAGCAGCAATAAATAGTATTAGAGATGAGCTACCATCTGGAATTGTAAAATTAGAGATAAATAAAATATCTCCTAATGAAGTGGGCATCTTACAATTTGCCATGAGTAGTGACACAGGAGACTTCTCTCAATTAAGGCAAGTTAGTGAGTTATTAGAAAGTCGTATTGAGCGTGTAGCAGGTGTTAAGAGAGTTGATATAGACGCTCAAGCTGAAATGGAAGTACAAATAGCATTACAACCGGCTAAGTTGCATGCTATAGGTTTAAGTTTAGAAAATGTACAACAAGCAATTAATTCGGCGTCACTAAATATTCCTGGTGGCCATGTTCATGCAGGAGATCGTCGCTTTAGCGTACTAACTAGCGGCGACTTTGAAAGTCTCGAAGAAATAAAAAGTACAGTAATTTCATCTGTAGATGGCATGCCTATTTATTTACGTAATATTGCTAAGGTTACCATCAAAGAGGGGTTACCAAATTATCGTGCTTTCTATAAAGATAAACCGACCATAATTTTGTCTGTAGTTCAGCGTAATGGCAGCAATATTTTTAGTGTAACAGAACAAGTAAATACTATAGTTGAAACTTTTAAAACTGAGCTTCCTAGACAAATAAATCTTTACACTATAATTGATCAAAGTATTAGTGTTGAGAAGCGAGTATCAGGTTTCTTTTCTAACTTAGTTCAAGGGCTAATATTAGTGGCAATAGCCACTTTATTGGTGTTGGGTCGTGGACCCAGTTTTGTGGTAGTGACTGCGATTCCAGTATCTATTTTTATTGCCATTGGCTGGTTAGATTTATCTGGTTTTGCCCTTCAACAAATGTCTATTGTGGGTTTAGTTATTGCTTTGGGCTTATTGGTAGATAATGCAATAGTTGTGACAGAAAATGTTTTGCGATATCAACGTCAAGGTATGGATTCCAAAAAGGCTGCTGAAAAAGGTTCACAGCAAGTGGCAATGGCGATATTAAGTGGAACACTGACAACGGTTTTATCATTTGTTCCAATGTTGCTGATGCAAAATGGATCAGGCCAATTTATTCGATCTATGCCTGTAACCGTTGTATTGACATTATTAGCATCGCTATTGGTTGCCCTTACATTAACGCCTTTATTAAGCAGCATGATGAAGAAAAAAAATGTATCAGAAACTAAAATGCAAAAACGATTAGATGCGTTAGCTGAAAATCAATATAGTGGTTCTCTGGCTTGGTCATTGCAGCGACCTAAGCGGAT
>JBLHVV010000064.1:0-17084 GCA_047628755.1 Crocinitomicaceae bacterium
TGTTCAAATGCTAAATAAAATACGTTTTGACCACCTGCATCTAGGTTCAAATCATCTTTAAGGTCTGCTGAGTTATTTGCAACGTCACCAGAAACCGCTTGGTCCCAGTAATAAGTGCCAGCATAAAAGTCCACTAATGGAAGCGCGCTAGCGGCTTGAGGCAATACTGCAGCAAAGGCCGCTGCCGTTAGGATTTTTTTCATTTTTATGATCCTTATTATTTTAGAATGTGGTTTACTGCATAACCTACCACGGGTTTTAACTAACAGGCAAATTTAAGCATAAAACCAACTTAAAAACAGCCTCTATTAATTCTCACACTGAATAATTTAGCAGTAACTTGTTACAGTTCACACCACGGAAAACCATTTTCTTGGGTGGCTAAAAGTACTGAGTCTTTTTTCCAGTGAAATCCGTTTGAAATTGCATCAAGGGCCACCGCAACATTATTATTTTTTTCACTAATATGCGTGGCAACTAAAAACTGTAAATTATCGCAGTTTATATTATTCAATAACTGAGTTGCCTGCTGATTATTTAAATGCCCTAACGACCCCTCTACCCTAGCTTTTAAACTAGGAGGGTAAGAACCCATTCTTAACATTTGAACATCGTGATTAGTTTCTAACATAAGGCCGTGGCAGTTATCATAAACTTTGCAGATATAAGACGTTAGACTGCCTAAATCTGTCAATATACCCAATTTTTTACGATTAGGATCATGAACCACGAATTGAGTGGGCTCACGGGCATCGTGCGGCACAACAACAGGAGTGATAGTAAGCGAACCAATTTCAAATTCTTCATGACTGTCTATAATTACTAAGCTTGGGATACTGCCTAAGCCATCGTACTGAGATGTACCGTGTGAACAATAGACTGGAATTTTATACTTACGCGCGAGAGGCCCAACTCCCTTTATGTGATCGCTGTGCTCATGAGTAACTAAAATAGCGGTCAAATTTAGCGGGGTCAGCCCTTTTTGAGCTAGACGAAATTCTACATCTTTTAACGTAAAACCCGTATCGATTAAAACACAGGTATCCTCATGTTGAACAAGCGTACCATTCCCTTTGCTGCCACTTCCAATACTACAAAATCGCATTATCAGAGTAAATCTTGTTCAGTTTCTTCAAGTTTTTTCTGAAGGCTTAGCAAGAGAGCGTTAGCATCAGCATCAGCAGCTAAGTTATCTTGGTCAATATGAATGGCCACATATACTCCACTGCGAGCACGATTTACTTTTATCTCTAGAGACTTCTTAACAATTTCTGGTTCAGATCCATACAAACCAGCCCAAAAGCCAGTAGGCTCAACTTCTGCTAAGGTATCAACCACCTCAATGTAATAGGTACCAATACTGCGGTTTAGATCAACCAGCGTTATTTGTGTTTGCTGTAGAGCTTCGCCAATTTCAGACCAAGCCCGGGCATATGTCACGTTTAACCTTAAAATAGGTGAGCCGTTGCCGTCTTTAACTAACTCAACATCTAATTTAACAGCGTTTTCACTTGCTAAAGGCTGATCGCTCTCCTGATTCCCATCAAGCACAAGTGGCTTAGGCCTAGGAACAACAAATTCTTCAGGTAATATTTTTGCCCTAACATCCGGTATTGCCAACCTAGGGCTTAACGTTACTAAAGCTACTTCTGACGGCACAACTATGTTGGGCTGTATTTGAATATCTAGATAATCGTTAGATCGATCATGGATCAACCAGCTACAACCTGTAACCGCATATGCCATTACCATTAATACTACTAAGCGCATTGAGCACTCCAATTTTTTTATTTGATCAAGTTCCATTGACGCAAGGCAGCGCGTAAAGGTTCCCGAAATTCTTCTGCTAAAGGTGTCAAAGGTAAACGAATACCAGGGCCGCATAACTTCATTTCGTGCATAGCCCATTTAACAGGAATGGGATTTGACTCTACGAACATTGCGTTATGAAGTACCATTAGATTATTGTTTAAAGCTTCAGCTTCATCAGCTTTACCGTCTAAAGCTAAAGTACATAAGTCATTCATCTCGGCAGGAGCAATGTTGGCCGTTACTGAGATATTACCTTTACCACCAGCTAAAATTAACTTATAGGCGGTTTCGTCGTCACCTGAATAAACCGCCATACGATCACCTACGCGAGCAATTACATCTTTCGCACGGTCAATATCACCAGTGGCTTCTTTAATGCCCACTATATTTTTAAAGTCAGCAAGACGCTCTACGGTTTCTGGTAGCATGTCACAAGCTGTTCGGCCTGGCACGTTATACAATATTTGATCCACGGAAGCCGCTTCAGCAATGGCTTTATGATGGAGATACAAACCTTGTTGAGTTGGCTTGTTGTAGTAAGGCGTTACTAACAATACAGCGTCGACACCTAAACGCTGAGCCTCCTGAGTAAGGTAGATAGCTTCAGCAGTTGAGTTAGCACCAGTACCAGCAATAACAGGGATTCTGCCCCTTACTTGTTTAACCACTTCATCAATCACTTTCAAATGTTCAGTGTTGCTAAGTGTGGCTGATTCTCCTGAAGTGCCCATTGCAACGATAGAGCTAGTGCCCTTCTCGATATGCATTTCAACCAACTTTTCTAAAGCAGACCAATCCACATCGCCAGAGTCTGTCATTGGGGTCGCTAATGCTACAATACTTCCGGTGATCATTACCTTCTCCGAATGGTTAAAAAATAGAGCGCAATGGTACTTAGGAAGCCCCCCCGTGGCAAGTGAAGACTAGGCTTTAAGGGGGAAATCGACACTTACATTGGCCATTTAATAAATCTAATCCATGGACTAATTAATACTACAAATAAGTAATCATTAAAATTGTGCAAAGACGAATGTGAAAAAAAGCACTATTCGGGCTCCGCCTGAGCTGCTTTGACTCCCTTTGGCCACGCCGTGATCACAGCTTTAAATAATGTAGCCAATGGTATGGCAAAAAACACCCCCCATAAACCCCATAAACCGCCAAACACTAAAACAGCTAAAATAATCACCACAGGATGCAAATTAACCGCTTCAGAAAATAATAACGGTACTAATACGTTTCCATCTACAGCCTGAATAGTAAAGTAGATTGCCACCAAGTAATAAAATTGCGGGCCTATACCCCATTGAAAATATGCAATAAGAACCACAGGGATTGTAACAACAGCAGCACCAATGTAAGGAATTACAACCGAAAGTCCCACAAGAATAGCCAGCAGCGCGGCATAATTCATTCCCATGATGGCAAAAGCCACATACGTAACAAAACCTATAACGCCAATCTCAACTACTTTACCGCGAATGTAATTGGCGAATTGCTGATCCATCTCTAGCCATACGTTACCAATTAAAACACGTTTAGTTGGCATGATTGATACCCACCATTGCGCCATCATAGCGCCATCTTTCAAGAAGAAAAATACCAACAAAGGAAGCAGTACTGAATAGATTAAGATGGCCACAACATTGGGCAAACTTGACAGCGAAAAAGAAACAGCCACCTGCCCAATTCGGCCTATTTCTTCTGCCACTGTGGCACCCAGAGAATGGACTTGGTCTTCGCTAAAAATTTGCGGATAACGATCAGGCAAAACCGTCAATAAAGCTTGCCCTTTATCAAGCATGTTAGGCAACTCTGAAAATAACTGAGCAACCTGAGACCAAACTGAAGGTATAATAATAAACAGAAAGCCAAGACATAAAACAATGAATAAAATGAACACTGCAATACTGGCCCATAAATGACTAACACCGTATTTTTTTAGTGCTTGCATAGGACCTTGCAACAGGTAGGCGACAACCACACTTGCGATTGCAGGGGCTAAAATTGTGCCCAATGTGAGCACCACAACAAAACCGACAATTAATAGTAATAATAAAAATAGGGCTTCTTCGTCAGAAAAGTACTGATCGACCCAACTGCGAATCAAACGCATCATAGACATCTACGTCTAATCTCCTTTGGCAATAAAAAAAATAAACTGATCGTTTATTTTGTATTTTTCTACTAGTGTATGTTTCGTAAGATCTACAAATGCTGGAATATCGCGCCATGAACCTGAATCTTTGGTGACAACCTTTACTATTTCCCCTAATGCCAAGGAACTAATCGCTTGCTTGGTTTTCAAAAGAGGCATGGGACAACGAAGGTTTTCAACGTCTAGCAACAGATCATAGGCTTGGATAGTCATTTATGTTTAGCCCAATTTATAAATTGCAGCTAATATTATTCTAAAAGGTGCTCGCAGGCGACCTTTTAAATTATAAGAGAGCTTAATGTACAAAATAATTATCACCCTATTGCTAGCCGCTACCATGACGTCTTTTGCTGCTAACAACAATTTGCCTATCTTGGGAGATTCTACTTCTGGTCTTATCTCACTAGATCAAGAGTATAGACTGGGTCGTGTTTGGCTACGGAATTTACGCCAGCAATCAACTGCCCTGCATAACCCTGTACTCACTGATTTCACTGAGAATTTAATCTATCACCTTGCCAGTAATAGCCAAGTTGCCGATCGCAGACTTGAGATTATTATCATAGATAGTAAAGAACTGAATGCTTTTGCAGTGCCAGGAGGAGTTATTGGCATTAACGCTGGTTTATTTTTGCACGCCAAGACTGAAGCACAATTTGCTGCTGTTCTTGCCCACGAGCTAGCACATTTAAGCCAAAGACATTTTGCTAGGCGAGTTGAGGAGGGACGAAAACGAGCGCCTATCGCCTTAGCAACGCTGTTAGGCAGTATTATGCTGCTCGCAACAAGTAATACTGAAGCTGGGTTTGCAGGATTGATGACAAGCCAAGCTGCAAGTACCCAAATGGCACTCAATTACAGTCGGGATGCTGAAAGGGAAGCAGATAGATTAGGACTACACACTTTAGTAGCTGCCGAGATAAACCCCAAAGGCATGCCAGAAATGTTCCGCCAAATGTTTGATTCCCATAAGTACAGCCAACGCCCTCCTGAGTTTTTGTTAACCCACCCCGTTACCGAAAATCGAATTAGTGACGCTGCTGGTAGAGTTGACAATCTAAACATTAAAGGGTTTAAAGACAGCATTGACTATCAATTAATGAGAACAGCCATTCAAGTCCAGTATCTATCAAAAAGTCATAATGAAACGTATTTTAAAGACCAGTTAAGTAAGCAAACTTTGCCATTTAATAAACAAATTGCAGCATACGGACTAACCTTGGCTTTAATTGAACAAAAGAAATTCAAGCAAGCACTTGTTCAAACTAAAAATCTATTGGCTATGGATAAAACCAAAATCTCTTATCTAATTTTACAACAGCTGGTTTCTTTTGAATTAGGAGATACGAAAATAGCGTTAACAAAATTGGCTCAGTTAATAGACATAAATCCTAACAATCACTCACTGATAATGACCTATTCAAAACTGCTAGCAAAAGATAGTCAATTTAATCTAGCGACAATGGTATTAAAAAAACACAGCCAAGTTCGCTCTTCGGACCCAAGTGTTTGGCAAAGATTAACTGAATACCAAAGTAAAACTAATAATCAAGTGGGTATGCTGCAAGCTTATGCTGAATATTTATTCTTAACAGGGCGTAAAAGCCAAGCCGTTACTCAACTCAAGCGAGCCCTGAAGATTTCTGAAGGAGACTTTTTAACTTCAGCCCGTATTGAACAACGAGCAACAGAGATAGAAAACACAAACGAAGATATGAACTTTTAACCCTTTAGTTAAAAACGCTTTCCTTGGGCTTGAACACCATGCTGCTTAGCAAAATCTAGCATTCGGTTTAGCGACAACATGGCTTTTTCCGCTACAGCCTCATCAACTATTATCTCATTTAAGCCTTGCTCTAGTGACTCTGATAAATTATCTAAGCCATTCATGGCCATCCAAGGACAATGAGCACAGCTTTTGCAGCTTGCGCCATTTCCACCTGTTGGGGCTTCTAAAAATAGCTTTCCTGGGGCTGCTTGCTCCATTTTATAAAAGATAGCTTTGTCAGTAGCCACAATAAACGTATCATTTTCCATAGATCTAGCAGCCGCAATTATTTGCGAAGTACTACCCACTACATCTGCAATTTTCACCACTGCCTCAGGAGATTCAGGGTGAACCAGGACCGCGGCTTCTGGATAAACTTTTTTAAGGTCTTCTATGCCTTTCGCCTTAAATTCTTCGTGCACGATACACGAGCCGTTCCACATGATCATATCTGCCCCTGTCATGCGCTGAATATAATTACCTAAGTGCTGATCAGGTCCCCAAAGGATAGTTTCACCTTGATCCATCAAATTCTGCACAATCTCAAGGGCAATACTTGACGTAACAACCCAGTCTGCGCGAGCTTTTACTTCTACTGATGTATTAGCATATACAACAACCTTTCGCTCAGGATGCTGATCACAGAAAGCACTAAACTCATCAATAGGGCAGCCAATATCCAAAGAGCATGTGGCTTCTAAAGTGGGCATTAAAATGGTTTTTTCAGGACTTAATATTTTAGACGTTTCACCCATGAATTTAACACCGGCAACAATAAGGGTTTTAGCAGGGTGGTCACGACCAAAACGAGCCATCTCTAAAGAGTCGGCTACACAGCCACCTGTTTCATCAGCCAAAGCTTGGATAACAGGGTCTGTATAATAATGCGCAACAAGTACGGCATCCTTTTGTTTCAGAAGTTTTTTAATTTTTGCAATATAGGCTTCTTGCTCTGCTGCATCTAACTGGCTTAGAACGCCATAATCTAAATGATCTCGCACGAGAACAGTAATATCTTCTATGGCAATTGATTCGGCTACATTTGATTCAAGAGTGGTCATAACAGTGTGAGCTTTTCTACTAAGTAATTATCAGGAGAATGATTTTAACATCATTTTAACAAAGCCTATATGTTAAATAGATAAAACCAAAAAAGGCAGAGTAAAAACTCTGCCTTTTCAAATTTGGTGGGTCGTGCTGGGTTCGAACCAGCGACCAATTGATTAAAAGTCAACTGCTCTACCAACTGAGCTAACGACCCAAATTCGTGCTGCGCATTATAAGGATAAAATATATTATGTCAACAATTTCAAACACTTACTGCACTTATTACTTTTCACTTTGTCATCAATCTAAAAAAGATTGAGTGGTGGGTCGTGCTGGGTTCGAACCAGCGACCAATTGATTAAAAGTCAACTGCTCTACCAACTGAGCTAACGACCCCCAAAGCGGGCGCAAATATTACTATTTCTCAGATATAAAACAACCCCTAAGTGCTTAATTTTTAAAATATTTTTAAAAAAAGGGCATTTAGCCATGGTTATAAGACTAGTTAGAATAATTTTCTTGAAGATACTTACTAGCAAAACGGGCTGTGGCTGAATCAGCGAACTGCTTTGTGACCTTTTTCAAATACTGTTTACCCTTGGTCACATCACCTAAACGGTGAAGTACGACTCCCAACTTATACATGGAGTCAGCAGCCTTCTGATGACTTGGGAACTGATTGACAACAAAGGTGAACGCCTTTCGTGCATCATCTAACTTACCCTGATTATAATAAATCTGACCAAGCCAATAATATCCATTCACTACTAGCCGACTTTTTGGATAGTCTTGCAAAAAGTTTTTAAATGCTTTGACTGCAGGGTCTAGTTTTTGACCCTTCATAAGGCCATAGGCAACGCTGTATTGTTTGTCACCGTTATCAATTGTTGAGCTAATTGATTGTACTGCTGGCTTACTGGCAGCTTGAGAGAGGCGGCGATCTAAGTCCAGATAACGCTCTTTTTGTTCAGCTTTGAGCTTTTTAAGCTCATTGCCTTGTTGTTCAATGACTTCCTGAAGATTTTGCACTTCTTGCTTGAGGATTTCTAAGTCACTGAATAAAATTTGGGCGGCAGAACTGTTAAGCCCCGCAGGTGCATGCGCTGGGCTAGCTTTAGCCGTTACTGACTTCAATTCTGCTGCTGCTGCTGGGCCATCTTGAGACGACCAAGTATCAGCAACTGAAATGTCTATTGCCAATAGTCCCAAGAGAGCTAAAGGCAATACTTTTGGCACTGCATTAATCATTACTGATATTTAATCTCTGCACGACGGTTTTTAGACATCGCAGAATCATCAGAACCCATCATTGCTGGACGCTCTTCACCAAAGCTTACGCTTTCAATTTGGCTAGGATTTGCACCTTGAACAATTAAGTAACGCTTAACGGTATCGGCACGACGTTCGCCTAACGCAAGGTTGTATTCAACTGTACCGCGTTCGTCACAATGACCTTCTAAAACAATGCTTGCTTGAGGGTTGGCTACCAAGTAACTCGCGTGTGCATTTAATAGATCTTTAAATTCTGGACGGATTTCAGAGCGGTCATAACCAAAGTAAACAGTTGTTTGTTCTAGCATAGCATTTGACGCCATTGCCGCTTGCTCTTCTGTCACAACATCAAGATCAGGTGAACCTGGAACACCTTGAGTTTGGCTTTCTTGTGCAGACATGTCTGTGTTAGAAGCTTCATCAGTTGTGCCGCCGCTACTTGCGCAACCCGCTATGGCTAGCGACAACATTGATACTGCTAATAATTTACTTAATTCCATCTTTATTACCTTAGTTTTAGTTTTAGTTTTAGTTTTAGTTTTTAAATAATCAAACTTGATTGCTGTTTTAGTTATTATTAATTTAGATACGGGCCCCAAGCTGGCTCTCTAACATCACCATTTTTAGATGGTAGCAAGAACCTAACGTCTCCAGCAACTGATACAGCGGCTAATATACTGCGACCATTATACTTTGCAGCATACATTACCATAACTCCGTTAGGAGAAACACTAGGTGACTCGTCAAGTTGTGTGTCAGACGTCAAACTCTGCAAAAGTCCTCGCATTAAATCCAGTGAAGCGATGCGAAATGGTGCGCCTTTATTTTCTTGGTGCACCAAAACTAAAAATCTTCCGTCTTGTGCTAGTCTCGCTCTAGCATTATAACTGCCTTCAAAAGTTAATCGTTCTATATACCCACTAGTTAAATTAACTCTATAAATTTGTGGATTGCCAGTGCGACCACTGGTGAAAATAAGATGTTTCCCATCTGGCATCCAATTAGGTTCTGTATCAATTGCGTAATGGCTGGTTACCCGAGTCCAATTCTTAGTAGCAAGCTCTACAACATAAATCTCTGGATTACCGTCCTTAGATAGTACTAAAGCTAATTTCTTACCATCAGGTGAAAAAGCCGGGGCACTGTTAATGCCCTTTTGGGCGCTTATCAATTCTTTTTTACCCGTTTCCAAGTGCTGAATATATACTTTGCTACCATCGTCTTCTACTAGTACATAAGCTAAACGCTTTCCGTCGGGTGACCAGCTGGGTGAGATAATTGAAAACTTGCTGGTCAACACTGTTTTTTCTCGAGCCCCATCACTATCAGCAATAGACAAACTGAATGCTGTTCGCTGTGGATTTGTGGTTACATAAGCAATTTTGGTAGAAAATGCTCCCCGTATCCCTGTTAACTGTTCATATATCGCATCGCTGATGCGATGGGCTATATCACGTAACTGGCTGGCTGAACCAGTTAAGGTTTGTGTTAATAGCTCTGTCTCACTAAATACGTCAAATAACTGATAGCGAATTTGATACTGTTTATTAGGTAATAACTTAACCGTTCCTACAACAATATAATCTTGTTGTAGTAAGCGCCAGTCAGTGAAATAAATATCATCCTCTGTGGCTGGCAGACTCAACATGTCATCTGGAGCAAGTAGAGTAAAATGCCCGCTGCGCTCTAAATCGCTGCGCACTATTTCATCTATATCATCTGTAAGGCTGCCCTCAAACTTAAAAGGCACTACAGATATAGGAATAGATGATGCGATTCCCTGAGTTATTTCTATGGTTAGCTCTGCTTGTGCCAATGCACAAAAACTCAGTAAAAATAATAAAATATACCGTTTTATCATAATCTTGCATTTTCCGGTTTAAGTTGAATTAAAAAATTTCTGAACTGCTGCTCAAATAAAGACGAGTCTTTAGGCACTGGGAATCTTGCTACACGCCATACCGCCTTCTCTGCACTGCGGTCTAACGCTGAATTACCACTAGATTCTACAACTTGAACATCTGTAACCTCTCCCGTTGGCACCATGAAAATACGCAGTAACACTACTTGCTCATGTTTGGCACTTGGAGGAAAACGCCAAACGCTCTGAATTAACGATTTTATCTGACCAGCATAACTGGCAATAGCCTGCTGATCTCTTTCTGCTTGCAGAGCTTGTGCTTCGCTGTTCAGAAGTTCAGTTAATTTCATTTGCTCTTCTGCTTCTACCAAAGCCTGCGATAAGTCAGCTCCCGGTAAGGGTAAAGGTTTGTTAACTGCTTTAGGTTTTTGTTTTACTACAGCCTTTTCGGATTCTTTAATAGGCCTAGGCTTAGACGCTATTTTTTTAGGTTGAACTACCGCTTTTTTAGTCACGGGTTTTGTGACTGTTTTTGGTTTCGGCTTATTTATATGTACAATTCTGGCCGAAATTGTTTTTGGTGCCTGCACAATATGAATATCATTTTGAACCCAGCTAGAGGACATTGAAACCATAATACAAATGACTATAGCGCTGGCAATCAATACTGGATAAGAAAAACTACGGGGGTCTGCAACAGGTAATAACGGCATATTATTTACCTGCTGGTGGTGCTTCAGTTACTAAACCTACGCTTATTGCTCCAGCGGCTTGCAAAGTCGTCATTAGATCAATAACTTTACCATAAGCCACTTCTTTATCGCCACGGACCATTACGTCAGTTTGGGGTTGCTGCTTTAAGACCTTTGAAACAAAACGTTGAACAAAATCAAGGTTGGCGGCTTTATCTTCATTCCTACCTCGCTCAATTATGTAATGCCCTGCTTTTGTAATTGACACAATTAACGGCTGTTCTTGTTTGGGACTTTTTAACGGCTGACTAGCCGCTTGAGGCAAGTCTACTTTTACACCTTGTGTTAGCACTGGTGCCGTAATCATAAATATAACCATTAATACCAACATTACATCGATATAAGGAACTACATTCATCTCGGCTATTGGACGACGTTTATTTCTAGCCATTGCTGTCTATTACCGTTTCTGCAGGCTTAGTTTTTTTATAAACCTGACGATGTAAAACATTCGCAAATTCTTCTGAAAAAGTCTCATAGTTAGTAATTAATTGATCTACTTGGGTAGTATAACGATTGTAAAAAATTACCGCTGGAATGGCAGCAAATAAACCTATGGCGGTTGCAATAAGAGCTTCAGCAATGCCTGGAGCTACCGTTGCAAGAGTTGCTTGTTGCACACTGGCCAAACCTCTAAAGCTATTCATTATTCCCCAAACTGTACCAAATAAACCGATATATGGACTGGTGGAGCCCACTGTCGCTAAAAAGTCTAGATGATGCTCCAAAAGCTCAGATTCACGTGTAGTCGCTACTCGCATGGCCCGTTGAGTGCCCTCCATAATAGCTTCTGGGTCGGCGCTGCTTTGCTGTCTTAATCGACTAAATTCTCTAAAACCAGCGGCAAAAATATTCTCAACACCAAATGCAGGCTGCTCTTTAGTAATTTCGCGGTAAAGGTGGCTAAGATCCATACCAGACCAGAACCGATCTTCGAAGTCTACATAACTGCTTTTAGCTGCACTTATTACCCGTTGACGCTGTACAATAACTACCCAAGACGCAAACACCGCGGCTAGCAGAATCAGCATCACACCCTTTACTACCCAACTCGCGCTTGAAACTAGCGACCATATGGTCATCGATTCGTCCAAAAGTTACTCCTGACTAACTCTTTTTAAACTGCGCTTTAATTCGCTAGCTTATTATTGTTTTGTTATTACATGACTATATTTTTTGGAATAGCCGTTGGCTTCATGTTAACACCATCTAAACAAGCGATGGTAACTCGCGCGGTAAGTTTTTTAATATTGCCGCACATTATGACTTGCTTCATTATCAGCGACGCTTTGTTAATTTGTTCGATGCTAACCTTAATAATTAGTTCATCATCTAACCTTGCTGGATTAATCCATTTAATGGCCATGTCTCTCACCACAAATAAAATACCCTGTAATTTCAATTCCGATTGATTAAAGCCTAAATTACGCAACCATTCTGTGCGTGCTCGCTCAAGGAAGTGTAAGTACTGTGCATGATATACAATGCCACCAGCATCGGTGTCTTCAAAGTAAACTCTTACCGGCCAACTAAAATCCCATTCAAGGTCGTTATTAATATTTTTTTGCTGCTCTTCACTCATTAATTAATACCATTAGCCTTCAACTTTTGGCGGTAAACCAAAGTGAGCGTAAGCATGTTCTGTTACCACACGGCCCCGGGGCGTTCTCATCATGAAGCCCTGTTGAATTAAATAAGGCTCTATTACATCCTCAATAGTATCGCGCTCTTCACTAATTGCGGCCGCCAGTGAATCTACTCCCACCGGACCACCACCAAATTTCTCAATCATTGCCAGTAACAGACGTCTATCCATATGATCTAATCCGTGCGTATCAACATGAAGCATATTCAATGCCAGATCAGCCATTTCTTGTGTGACGTCTCCATTGCCTTTTACTTCGGCATAATCACGAACCCTGCGTAAGAGTCGATTGGCTATACGAGGTGTACCCCGGGAACGCATGGCAATTTCTTTGGCCCCGCGTTCATCAATCAATACTCCTAATACATTGGCACTGCGACTAACAATACCGGTTAAATCTTTTACATTATAAAATTCAAGGCGCTGAACAATACCAAAGCGATCTCTTAAAGGTGCAGTAAGCAACCCAGCTCGAGTGGTGGCTCCCACTAGAGTAAATGATGGCAAATCGATTTTAAGCGACCTGGCTGCAGGACCCTCTCCCACCATTATATCTAACTGGTAATCTTCCATAGCTGGATAAAGAATTTCTTCGATGGCTGGGCTTAGTCGGTGAATTTCATCAATAAACAGTACATCGCCTTCCTCTAAGTTGGTTAGCATAGCCGCTAAGTCCCCTGCTTTTTCTAATACTGGGCCTGATGTAGACTTAATATTAGAACCAAGTTCATTTGCAATAATATTAGCTAAGGTCGTTTTGCCTAGTCCAGGGGGACCAAAAATAAGGGTGTGATCTAATGGTTCCTGGCGGGCCTTTGCGGCACCAATAAAGATTTCCATTTGTTCTCTAACGGGCTGCTGACCTTCATAGTTTTTTAATAATGTAGGGCGAATAGCCCTATCAAAAGAATTATCTTGAGGAGCCGACTCAATAATATCAGCACTAACAAAGCGATCACTTTCTATCATGGAGTTACTCTAATATACATTATTAAAATGTTCAATTTTTACAAATATCACAACTGAAATTATTGCTTGAGCATGCCCTTTAAAGCAAATCGAATTAAGTCTTCTGCTCCGCTTACTGGTTGCTTAATGGATGCGATAGATTTAGATGCTTCTGCCGGCTTGTAGCCCAATGCTATCAAAGCACTTTCGGCTTCCATAATCCATTGATCCATAGAAGCTGGACCAGGGTTTGCGGTGGCCATCATTGGTAACTCTGCATTTATGTGCCATTCTTTTAAACGGTCTTTCATTTCAACCACTAGCCGTTCGGCCGTCTTCTTGCCAATTCCTGGAATCCGCACCAATGAAGCTGAATCACCGTCTAATATACAGCGCACAAAATTATCAGCTTCGATACCCGACAATATAGACAATGCCAGTTTGGGGCCTACCCCTGAAACCTTTATTAGAGCTCTAAATAATTTACGCTGCTGCTTATCTGAAAAACCGAACAATAACTGTGCATCTTCGCGCACAACAAAGTGCGTATGCAAAGTAACTTGCTGGCCTAATGCAGGCAAATTATAAATAGATGTCATGGGAGCAAGCACTTCATAGCCCACGCCATTCACATCAATTAATAGTTCTGGGGATTGTTTTTCTAGTAACGTACCGGTAATTCGACCAATCATAATTTAGACACTTATTATATTAATACTGTAATTATACCCAGTACAATACCCAAACATGGCTAGAATGGCTACCGAAATCTAACTAGGATACCTCTGCAATCGACCATTTTTTTGTCTACTAGCTCCAGCTTTTGCTACTAGGTTGTTATGGCTGTAAGCATGGGTAATAGCAATGGCTAGAGCATCGGCTGCATCCTCTTGAGGCTTACCTGGCAGACTTAACAATACCTGCACCATATGCTGAACCTGTTCTTTTTCGGCACCACCCTTACCTGTTACTGCCTGTTTAACCGATCTAGCCGCATATTCAAACACAGGTAAATCGCTGTTAGCTGCGGCTACAATGGCACTGCCCCTAGCTTGTCCTAGCTTTAATGCTGAATCAACATTTTTACCCATAAAGACCTGCTCTATGGCAAATTCATCTGGATTGTTGTTGGTAATAATCTGACTAACACAATCAAAAATCTGCTTTAAGCGATAAGCCAAGTCCTTTGATGTATCAATACGAATACAGCCAGATGTGATGTATCTTAATTTATTACTCTGGTATTCAATTACCCCAAAGCCCGTTAAACGAGACCCTGGGTCGATACCTAATATTATTGACATAAAACCCTCACCACCCTCTACAAACACATGCCTTACATGAGAAATATACCAGAAGCTCATTAGTCGCACTATCTCTTGCCAGTGCTTAAATGTCTCCATATTTCAGTTATGTGAACTCAATATGACGACAGCGACATATATCTGAAATAATATATTCAAATCTCCGTGTTAACTTTTTATAAATACTGATACGAGAGATAAATAATTGTCATGAATTTTATCACCCTAACCGCAATTGCACTAATAAGCTTATATCTGATATCGCGAATATTTATTCGCCTACAATTATCAGTAGCTAAGCACCCATCTTTAAAAGGTCATAGTAAAATGTCACGGCGTGTGGCCAATATTTTACCTTTTTTTGACTACTCACAAGACACCTATTTTTGTACCGATGGTGCTCCAGAAGATATATCCAAAAAAAGAGAAATGAGTTTTGAGCGCTTAAAGAGCAATATAGTAACGCAATCACCTATAACACTGGCTCGCAGTGCTTCATTAGAAAACAGCGTTTCTGATATTCAATTTACCAGTCAATATCGAGTACCGTATCCATATAGAACGCTTCTTCCCAAAGAATTTAAACTGGGCTCAGTGGTAGAAGAAAGTAAAGGTACGAAAATAAAAGACCTAGACGGTCACTGGCGTCATGATGTTTCAGGATCTTATGGCGTAAATGTTTTTGGCTACGAATTTTATAAACGATGCATGGAAAATGGATTCAATAAAGTTAATAAACTGGGCCCTGTCCTTGGTTCTTATCACCCTCTAATAAAAAACAATGTAGATACTATTAAAAAAATATCTGGTCTAGACGAAGTGTCATTTCATATGTCAGGAACAGAAGCGGTTATGCAAGCCGTTCGCCTATCAAGGTATCATACAGGTAAAACTCATTTAGTCCGTTTATGTGGTGCGTATCATGGCTGGTGGGACGGCGTTCAGCCAGGAGTGGGTAATAAACGAAAAGTGAATGACGTTTATACATTGCAAGACTTGAGTGAAAAAACACTAACTGTATTAAAAACACGTAAAGACATTGCTTGTGTGCTAATCAACCCACTACAAGCCTTTCATCCAAATTCAGATACCTCATCGGATGTTACATTAATTGCCAGTGACCGCTCCACTGCATTTAATAAAGAAGCCTATACCGTTTGGCTGAAAAAAATTCGCAAGATTTGCTCAGATAAAGGTATTGTTTTAATTTTTGATGAAGTCTTTACTGGATTTAGATTAAGTTATCGTGGTGCACAAGGT
Organism: Crocinitomicaceae bacterium; assembly: GCA_047628755.1. GTDB lineage: Bacteria > Pseudomonadota > Gammaproteobacteria > Pseudomonadales > Oceanobacteraceae > Bermanella. The sequence continues at coordinate 15,828 of JBLHVV010000064.1, forward strand.
TACTTCGATGTGCAAGCCGACTTAGTGACCTATGGAAAAACATTAGGTGGTGGACTGCCAGTAGGTGTTGTCGCTGGCAAACGACAACTGATGAAACGTTATAAAGATAATCGCCCAGCCAACGTATCGTTTGCCCGTGGCACCTTTAATTCTCATCCGTATGTTATGGCAACTATGAATGAGTTTTTACAAACAATAGAGCAAGCTGAATATCAGCAGAAGTATGACTCACAAGAAGCCATTTGGAATCGCCGTGTTACCGAATTCAATCAACGCTTATCAGACGAAAAACTGCCTATAAAGATTGACAATATGCACAGTATTCTTTCTGTGATTTTTATTCAACCTAGCCGTTATAACTGGGTACTGCAGTTTTATTTGAGAGATGCAGGCTTAGAACTTAGTTGGATAGGTTCTGGCAGAATGATTATGAGTTTTGATTATACCGACATTGAATTTAACCAAGTTATTAATTGCTTTATTGGTGCCGCTAAAGCAATGGAAAATGAAGGCTGGTGGTGGTCTAGTGACAAGCTCACTAATAAAAATATTAAGCGTCAGTTTTTGATAGATATGCTGTCAGCTAAAATTCCTGTTTTAAAAAACTGGTTTACCTCACCGTTGATAACCACTAATGATCTCAAAGATATTAACACTTTAGAAAAATCGGACAGGCTTAATAATAACCATACAACAATTAAGAAGGCGGGATAATCATGTCATCATTTATACAAAAAAATGAAGAGAAAAACTTTAGACAAGATTTACAATCCGAATTCAAAGGATTTTTAAATGAGCAGTCTAGACGCTTTCATCCTGATAATTGTTTGCAAATTGATTTTCATTGTCATGACCATAACAGTGATATTCCAGATGAGCTTTGGGGTCGAATTTTACGTTTACCTGAAACATGGTTAAAAACGAAAAATTTAGTTAAGACACTGAAAGAAAATGGTAGCGATGTAATTACTATTACTAATCATAATAACGCTCGTTCTTGCTGGAAATTACAAGATCAAGGACATGATGTACTGGTAGGTTCTGAATTCACCTGTTTTTTCCCTGAATATGATTTATTTGTTCATGTATTAACTTATGGCTTTACTAAAGAACAAGAAGTCATACTGAACGACAAACGCCATAATATATATGACTTTTTACGTTATACACATTCTATTAATGTACCTGTTATTCTACCCCACCCTTTATATTTTTATACTCGAAATGAAAAGATCGATATATCACTTTTTGAAAAAT
>JBLHVV010000065.1:0-17050 GCA_047628755.1 Crocinitomicaceae bacterium
TAAGTTTACGATAATTGAACAATAACAGACCACCTTGATGGATGAACATAGGCAGGATTCAATTAAAAAAGCCCCATATTATGGGGCTCTCGATGGCATATTATGACGGGTATAAGTTAGCTGTTATAAACTACTTAGCACATCAACAGCTTTACTTATCATTTTTATTATCTTCCAGCCCTAAATCCTCTAGCTCATTTTCTAAATTGGCCAGTGCCGCGTCTACCGCTGCTTCCCCTTCTAATTCATCGTCTGGTTCGGCACCCAATGCTACTGAACCCGCATCTAGCTGCGGTATATTCTGTTCATCTTCTTCGCTTAAACTGTCGAGTACACTGTCTAATTCGCCTAATGCAGAAGCTGTTTGCTCTGGTGTATCAACAATTACATCTTTCTGTGTAGGCTTTTCGATCTCTGGTGTTACTGAATCTACATCAAAGTTTTCGTCAAAATCTGGTATATCATCCTTAGGCACTTCCTTTGACCCGTCTAGGTCTGAAATGTCATCATCTAGATCAGGCATATCCCCAAGATCATCTAAGTCATCAAGGTCGGCTAAATCCTCACCACCTATTAGGTCTTCGTCGTTTTCACTGTCACTAAGATCAAAGTCTTCATCGAAGTCCTCATCGTCCATGCCATCACCTAGACTTACTTCGGGTCCAGCCGTGCCAGTATCCTCTTCTTTTGTAGGTTTGGGCTGAGCAGTAGTGACCTTTTTCTTAGATATAATTCTATAGGCGAAAAATCCACCTACCCCAATCAAAACGGTTGCAATCGGAATAAAAATAAATACCCAAGAAGGTATTTTTTCATCTTGTTCTATCTGTTTATCAGTTGTATTTACTGTTGATTCTTCTACCGATTCTCCTGCAGGTTCTTCTACTAGCTCTTCTACTGGTTCTTCTACTGGTTCTTCTACTGGTTCTTCTAAAGATTCTTTAACCGAGTCCTCAGTAGATACTTCTTTTTGTTCTCCAGTTTTTACTGCTAAATCTGGTATTGCAACCTCTGATCCTGTAATTTTTTCCATACCTTCTTCTTGGACATAATATTCATGGACAAAGTCGGCTGGAATTGGGAATGTTAAAATGATTGGATCAGGTTTAATCCTAAAATCTTGATCTTGTGCCAAGCGGCCTTTTATATTGACAGTGACACTGTATTCACCTGGCCCTTTGTTAGGTTCAATTATCACCTCCCAAACACCTTCTTCTACCCATGGCACAGCTTGAATAATAGAGTTTGCATCTGGACCTTTCAGCTTTGCGATTACTCGTGTTTTAGCAACTTCTATATCAGGTACTTGAGGAATAACTCTCACAGCATATACCTGTCGTTCATTTAATATACGCTTGCGGATTTCAAAACCGATAGGCTGGCTAACTTCAATGTATTCTTTTCGCATTCGCTGAAAAGTCTTACCGTCTATATTTACTGTTAACTCGTACTGCCCTTCTTTATCTAGACGCTTAATACTTTCTTGGTATCGGCCGTCTTCAGGAATATTGTCGGGGTCATTTATTTGCTTGGTTCCACTGCGGCCATTCTCAGCGGTCATAGTCATTTCTATAGTGATGAGTTTCAATAAGTCAGGGTTATTAATTATCTCACCGCTTTCATGTAAGTAAACTTCAAAGTCCACCTGTTGACCTGGGAACAATGTTGTTGGAAGGTTGGCAATTCCCATTTTTAAATCACTAACAATAGTAACCCTGTTATCGGGGTCTAAATCGGCTTCAATTTTCCATTGCCCTGATTCGGGCTTTGTAAGCGTTACTAAATCGTAGAGCGTTTCACCGAACCACTTAGCGCTTTCAGAGTCTTTTATTTGACTAATAACCATGCCAGATGGACTTATTAGTCGAGTAGGTGTTGATCCTTCTTTTCTGAATACCAGCGCAGTAAATTCTTCAATACTTGCGTCAATATCAAAAGTATTATCCTTTGAAAGTGGAACTTGCTCAGCAACAACTGGCGCAGCCTGTTCAAATGCCTTAAGGAACGCTTTAACTAATTCGTCTGCGTTGTTCACTATTACGCTGGTGCCATCAGTTTCTAACGCTAACTTTTCTAACAAGCTTTTATCAGCTTTATCAGACAACCCGATTGCATGTATTTTTACATCTAAATTTTGATATTTTTTAAGTACCTCGGTAATAATTCTTTGGCGTTCATCTTCATTTTTTTGTTGCTTACGTGGGTCATTGTCTTTTGCAATATCTACTAAGCCGTCTGTAAGAAGTATCACGTGCTGGTCATATTCACCGCCTTTTTTAAATCTCCAAATAGCCTTTTCCATGGCTTCGCCAATGTTGGTTCGTAGCCCATGACTATTAATTTTTTGAGCCTGTATCTTAGCATTCTCACGCCAAGCATCATCAACTGTTGCTGGAGGAATAAGCATGTTGACCCATTGTCCAAAAGTCCATACTCCGGCTTGTGAGCTTTCTGGTAACATTTCTATAATTAGGTTTAATGCTGGAATTCTCACGTTATCGCTATCGTTTTCTTTCATTGAGCCAGAGATATCTATGATGACTCTTACATCAGACGATTGATTAGTAGGAATGATTTTACTTTGACTTTGTGCAGGGATATTCAAACCATTAACCGACTTTAGCAGCATTAAATTGTCGGGGATTTTAATTGCTGACTTTGGAAGGACTTTTTTATCAGCAGAGGCCAAACTACTGGTGGATGAAACGTTGACACTGCTGGCAGGAATAGCCGCCACAATTTGACCTTTAGCCGGTATAGCCTGATTTGAAAGTGCTGTAACAGCTGGGGTCGGGTTGGTAATAATATCTCCAGGAGCCCCATAGGCTCCCGGATTTATCAGCATAAAAATTACATAACCGACAATTATTAATGGCTTTTTAAGTAGGTAAATCATTGACGGTCACTACATCCTTTGAGGGTAATTTTGGCGAATGCCTGCAAGTACCCAATTACATATGGCTCTCCAGTACGCGGCGTCCTTTTTCAGTGATATGCCAACGCACACCATTTTTTCCGCTTACCTTGCCCACTAAACTTCTAGAAACTAAAACATTTAATGTTTGCAACATTCCAGCTTCATCATTATTTGATTCACGGCATAATCCAGCCAGTGACCTAAAGATATATCGGCCGGTTGCCAACATTTTTAAGGCACTTGAACTGGTTACATCTAGTTCTTCACTAAACTGTGCAGACTCAATTATCTCTTCAGGTTCTAGATCCTGCTCAGTTTCTGTGTCAATTAAGGGTAACAACTCATTTTTAATAATACGCAGATCGTGATGCACTGTCTCAGACTGCTCACGTGCACGGCGGGCAGAGTCTAATATTCGATCGGACATATTGGTAATAAAGAATCGACTTGCAATGGCTGAAATTAAACAAAAGCCAGTGAAAATTAACAACCTTGATGGGTCACCCTGAGTTTCCAGGATCAATTCGCTGTTAACCAAATCTAAAATTACCGGAACTAAAAATGCGGCTCCAATTCCTACCACCAAACATCGAGGTAAACTCGTAGCATCAGGGTCATTATCCCCATATAAATAATAATTTACCAAACCACCAAAAATACCGGCTAGCAGCATAACGGTAGCTAAGATGAAAATATGATTAGCCATTTTCTACCTCTCTTTCATTAGAGATTACAAGCTTAATACGCCTGACAAATTCTCTAATGATCTCCCTTTCAAAAAAACCTGTGGCTACCGCATAACGCACGCAAGTTTTTACCTTTTGTTTTACTTTCTTTTTACTGGACTGAATCCCTAGTAATAAAATTAGACGTAATTCTCGAAATGGCAAAGAAATCAATCATTTGAAGGCGTTATGGGACGTAATGCGTCAGTTTGTTGGTTTTTTATTCATTATTTCCATTACTAAAGCCATGTTCAGTTATCTATGGATAGACAATTCTATTGTTAAGTAGCATTTATCCGCAGCAAGTTAATCGCTATACTAGGGAAATTATCGTTCATTTTAATGCTATATATCATTAGGTACCTCATGGAATTATCTCGTCTCAATCAATGGCAACAATTGGCATTTTGTACTGCTTTATGCGACAGAAGTTTTCCTAATTATGAATTGTTCTGTGAAATAGAAAAAATAGACTCTGAACCTGCTCGAAAAATACTCAACAAGGTATGGGAGTTTTTACGAGGGCAATTAAAAAGCCTTAAAAATATGGAAAAACAATTAGAGCTGCTAACTGATCTAGTCCCTGACCCTGATCAATTCGATCAATATGGTGTATATCCAGCTATGGACTCCATGCTGGCTTTACAAAGCTGCGTGCAGGGGATCTTAGACAGCTCAATTGAAGATGCAGAAAACATTCAGAACTTAATGCGCGAACGTTTAGCCGAGGTATTGGAAATTCAACAAACTGACAAAGACAGCAGTGAATTATGGCAGCGACAACTTGACCTTGAGTCCGCTGTTTATGATTTGATCATTACACAGACTAGCCACGCTGACATGGTTAAAACCTTAATACCTTTAAGTCAAGATCAGGGCATTAGTACATTGGGAATTTGCTTAAGTGATTAGGTTAATATTGTCAGCGTCACATCGTTATACTGCGTCGATATTTTTCACTTCCATCATCTTTAGCTAAGCATAATCTAATTCAGCCTATTTTTCTGATAGATAAGTACTCACTTACTGGCTTGGCCTTTCTAAGCCTATTTAAGACCGTATATTTAACTAAAAAATACACTCTGTAACGTCGTAATTTAATGTTCAGTTAAAAAATGGATAGCATTACACGCTTAGATTGATCGTAAAATGGCCAACTATTTAATAGCAAAGTCTAATCTCTTATAATATTTCATTACATACGTAAAATTTTCACCCTAAACAGGTATATATCAACTAACTTTAACAATATGGTTAAAAAAATACTGTTACATATAAGCATTGTTAATGCCGTGGTCCTTTCCACTAGCCTGCTCATGCCTGCTATGAATGCAGTTGCTATTCAGGTCATACCCAAAGGCATTAATCAAGCTTTAGGTGAAGATAAAGCAATATCAGAAGCTAGGTTCAAAGCTAACTTTAAAACAGCTGTAATGACCTATCGCAAAGAATTGCGAACTTTCTGGCCTAATGCTGAGGTAAGTAGCACCACTCGCGCAGTATTTTACTCCAAGCAGTTTTCTGAAAAGCGCGTTATCGACTTCAAAGCTAACGAAATTCAAATCAGTACGCCTAATATTCGAAAGGGCAGCGTCTTAGATTATCGAAAAATGCAAATAGAACTCCATTCCGCCATCAGCAGTTTGCTTTCAATGAATATGATATCTGCTATCAACAACGATCCTATTAACCGAGCAATGGAACAATTGACTGGTATACGCTATGCACAAGACCTAGATACTATGGGAAAGGATTTAATTTTAGGTGAATTATTTAGCAACGAACGGCCTTCAAGTAAGGCCATTGAGCGCATGGCCTCTAAGCTAACTAAAACCGCCTATATTCGATATCCAGCTGTGGCTTCACTTTCATTAGCTCTTAACATTCAAGAGCGAACTAATTATATTGTGAAACTGCCACAAAAACGTTTGCGGCTGAAGGCAAAAGCCTATAAACCTTTTATTAATGAAAACGCACAAAAGTATCGTCTGCCGGCATCACTTATTTTTGCCATTATTCATGCAGAAAGTTCTTTCAATCCGCTGGCACGCTCACAGGCCCCTGCATTTGGTTTAATGCAAATCATGCCTTATACAGCAGGTAAAGATGCGTCTAATTTAATCTACAATAAAGTTAAAATATTATCTCCAAGCTATCTATATAACCCTAAGGCTAATATTCAAGTTGGCTCGGCTTACTTCCATATATTGTACTACCGCTACCTAAAGGATATTACAGATTCCCGTGCGCGAATGTACTGCGCAATTGCGGCCTACAATGCAGGCACAGGGGCTGTTATGACCACATTAGCTGGACGTAACAGCATTAGAAAAGCGGTACCTATTATTAATAAAATGAAAGCCAATGATGTTTTAAGGAAGCTTATACGCCAACTTCCAAGCGCTGAAACAAGACACTATTTAAATAAAGTCTTAAGTTTAAAAAAAACCTATGCTCAAATATAAAACTTATTACTTAGCAGCAGCCAGCTTGTTTGTTTCAGCTTGCGATAATAATGAAAATTTTTTTCAGAGCATTGACTCTTCTTCCAATAGAGAAAACATCATATTCTCTGAAGTTCATAAGCTCGATCTTTCGATTGACAGCATAGTTAAAACTATTAACAACAGTGGTTTTTCTCCTATATTAGACGCATCTATTTCACTAAGAGCAAGTAGATCCATACGCTGGCCTAAGGCTTGGGTGACACTTAAGATTAACATCTATAGTGAAAATGAAATTGTATCTAGTATGACAAAATCAGAATTATTTAAAAAGAATACACACACTATTATACTTTCGCAAAAGCTTTCAAAGTTTAATCTAAACCCTGATGATATAAGAATTGAAATATTACCTGTTGCTTGGACACCAGCTTATCCATTGTCTATCCAAGCAATTAAAAAGATATCGAGTAACTGATTTAAAGCCTGCCAAGCTACAGCTACCTAGGCACTTTGTTCAAGACTTAAACTTGCACTAACCATTGCTTTAGAATGTCTTTAAGAAGTGCTTTTTTATAGGGTTTGGCTAGAAAACCATTCATTCCAACCTTTTCACATTGCGCCTGAACGTCGTAAAGTGCATTAGCTGTCATTGCTACAATATGAGTATCCGCATTTAATGAGCCCGATGCTCTAATGGCTTTAGTGGCTTCAAAACCATCAAGTACTGGCATTTGAAGATCCATCAATATAAGACCATACTTTTTCTTATTGGTCATGAATATAGCCTGCATGCCATCTTCAGCTAAGTCACACTCTAAACCAAATTCCGACAGCATTTTAATTGCAATTTTTTGATTCACTGCGTTATCTTCAACCATCAACACTTCACCAGTAAAGATCTCATTAGGCTGCTTTATATACTCCTCAGATACTATTAAACTATTTTTATGAGATGCATCCCAGGTAAACTGACAGATAAATCTAGAACCCTGATTGAAAGCACTCTGTACAACAAGCTTACCATTCATTTTCTCTACCAATTGCTTAGATATTGCTAAGCCTAACCCAGTACCGCCAAATTCTCGGGATATAGAAGTATCTTCTTGCTGAAAAGCTTCAAAAATATGCTCCATATTTTGTTCGCTGATTCCTTTTCCTGTATCGCTAACAATAATCTCTAACATTACCTGTCCATTAATAAAGGATATATTCTCAACAGAAAGTGTTATGCACCCTTTTTGAGTAAATTTAACGGCATTACCGAGTAAATTTACTAATACTTGATGCAAGCGTTTTTCATCTGTTTTTACAGTTAGGTTTTCCAGTTTACCCAGATCAATTTTAAAATCTAATTGCTTACCTGCAACAATCGCTTTAAATCCATCGGTCACTCTTATCAAGCTTTCATGAAGTGGGATAAATCTACAATCGAGCTCTAGACTGCCTTGCTCTATTTTTGAAAAATCAAGGATGTCGTTTATTAGTCCTAGCAGATGGTCGCCAGATGACAGCGCAATTTCCACATATTCTAACTGCTCTTCACTCAACGTGGTTGATTGCATAAGCTGCAACATACCTAAAACGCCATTCATTGGCGTTCGAAGTTCATGAGTCATTATGGCTAGAAACTCACTTTTAGCCTGATTCGCCGCATCAGATGCTTCTCTTGCTTTAATTAGGCTGTCTACATAGTGCTGCTGAACCTGCTCTGACTTTTCTAATGCGTCAGCCAGTAAGTTAATGCCGGCTTGTAATTGGCCAACCTCCCCAGTAGTAGATTTAGTAATTCTAGCGGTGTAATCCCCATGGGTCATATTATCTACCACTTCAGAAAGCTTACTAATAGGGCGGGCCAACTTTGCGCCACTCATCCATGCAAATAAACCACATATAAACAAGCTTACACTGACGATTAATACAGCATGCAGGACAATTTCATTCTGTCGTTTTTTTATGAACTCTTCAGACAACCCAACTCTTACCTGACCTAATATCTTTTCTCTATTATTTTTAGTAAACCAATCCTCTTCGTCAGTTAAAATGTCATATTGAATTATGTCGGCTTGATACCACCGCAGCACGCCTTTATTAGTTGGATTATCTCCAGCAAACAAACTTGCGTCACTTTCGCTATATAAAAGTCCACCAGCAATGTCTTCTATTTCTATAATCTGAACATCGTCATCATCTAAAAGCACACGAGCCAAAGGCGTTATGATGGATGGATTACCGGTTAGAACAAAGTAATCAGATGTAGCTGCCAACTGCACAGCGATTAACTGCCCTTTTTTATCTAGCTCTTCCTTAACATCGAGTAAACGCGCATCAATGAAATAAACACTCAGGATAATTGAGATGACTAACGCAGGGCCGATCCCTAAAAGTAGTGTTCGGATGTATAAACTAGAAATTCTATTTTTCATTTGACTAACTCCCTAACTTTATTAGCAAGCGAGTCGGGATCTGCAATATTAATATTCAAAGAACGTGCGACCTGAGTATTTACTGCAACATTAAAATTTTGATTATGGATAATTTCAGGCCAGGGCTCATTGGTAGATAAAAGCTGTGTAACTGATTGAAGTGTTTCTTTTACACCTGAGTAACTACTGGCTACAGCACCTGCCCTAACATAACCTTTATCGGGTCCTATTAAAGGCCTAGAAGCTCGGTACAAACGCATGAGAATGCTGCGAATAGTAGTTGCATTGTAAATAGCGGAGTCGTTCAGTCCTAGTACAGCATCCGAATCTTTAACTGCTTTTAAAGATGCCATATCCCAATTTAGTGGGTCATAAATGAACGCTGTATTAACTTTTAAGTCAAACTTTTTTGCAAGCTCAGTTATTTCCAACAGGTTATTATCGGAGTTTTTTGAATGCAATACAGCAATGGACTTGATTTGAGGACTTAGCAGTTTAATCAGTGCTAATTGGTGTTCTAACTTAGGGCTGTTGTCGAGTAACGAGAATTGGGTATTTGGATATAGGTTTTCTAATTTAACTTTGGCTTCAGAACGGACAAATAATCCTAATATACGCGCTTTATTTGCCTTAGTTGATGACTTAATTCGACCAAGAACCACAGCCAGAGGTTTAGCCCCAAGTGCTATCCATGTTTTAGTTGAATTTGATGATAGATCTTTAGGTAATTGATCTATGGTATATAATTGGAACGTAGAACTGGGGTTTAACTGATCCAGTGCAGCCTGAAATTGCATCGCTTGTTTATTATTATCTTCCACCAACAAGCCCACTGTTGATCCGATCGACTGACAAGAAATAAGTATTAAGACTAAAATAAACGTATATTTTATATGCTGAATGATTGAGCTTTCCATGCCCATTATTGGCCTCCCTTTTTTTCCTAACACGCTAGAATTTATTAGCTAATAATGATCTTAAACTAATAGGCCTAATTAGTAGCGGTTAATTTCGGCTTCGGTGCAAATTTACTATCCAAATAACGCAGTATTTCATCATATTCTTGGACCCAATAGCTACCCGACTTAGATTCTACTCTTAGGCAAGGTACCTTTATTTTGCCGGTTCCGGTAAGAAGCTCTTTCTCATAGGCGTAGCAGCGTTTCAGGTTCTTGACTGTTACTGGTATGTTCAGGTCTCTTATATAGTGCCTAACCCGCGTGCTCTTAACACAAGTAGAATGGTCGTAAAGGGTTATAGATTGAGCTAACCGATCGACTCGCTGCTGCTCTTTACTGCTGCGCTGAACCGGATGGGATATAATAGAGGAGCACGATGCCAGAATTTTCTGAAACCAAGACATGAATTTATAACACCATAAAATTTGAACGTATTCTACTGCGCTATTTTCGAAATATCCAACAAAGAAATTTTTTTATTGAAATAAAGCACTATTCAAAGCCGCCGTGCCTATTACACCCATACACATGCAATATACCAATAGCCACCGAGCTTGAATACATTTTCGACAATATCTTCTTTTTTCCATAAGTTTTCTCCTTGGTACAATTATAGACTAGCTTTCGCAATCAGGTTGTCAGCACAAAAGTATAAGGACTTAACTTAATATAAAACTATTTTTTAACGGTATAAAGACAGGGGTTTAGGATATATTGTATATAAGGTGACTCCCAATGCACTATACATTGGGACTTTACCCTTAATAATATAGCTATTGGATTAAGGTGTTCCGCGAAAAACTTGGAATATCTGTCCAATCTTCCCAGTGCATCCAGACTGCAAATGCCTTACCTACGATATTTTCATCAGGGACAAATCCCCAGAAACGGCTATCACCACTGTTATCTCGGTTATCTCCCATCATAAAATAATGTTTAGCGGGTACTATCCACTCTCCATCACCTCTGCTGGGGATCCCTTTATATTGCTGCATAGGAAATTGTTTGGCTTCGGGTGTGATTTCGTTATATACCAACAATTTTGGAGCTCCTTTTGGGTAAGCTCCAATTAATTTATCTTCCACTAATACATTATTAATATATAACTTTTTACTACTGTACCTAATATTATCGCCTGGTAGACCAATAACCCGCTTTATAAAATAGCGTGGATCATGTGGTGGTATAAATACCATTACATCGCCTCTTTTGGGGTCGTCTACTTGAATAACCTTTGTACCCAAGACAGGAAGCCTAAAGCCATAAGAGAATTTATTAACCAAAATAAAATCACCCTTTATTAAGCCTGGCTCCATTGACCCCGAAGGAATTTGGAAAGGCTCAACTAAAAATGATCTTAAAATTAACACAAGGGCAAGTACTGGAAAAAATCCTTTACTGTTTTCGATTAACCAGGGCTCTTTGGCTGCGTCTAAAATAGCCTGCTCTGATGAACTCCGCTGCTCTAGATCTTTAACAACGGCTAAACGACGTTTAGAAAAATATGTCAGATCCGCCAGCGAGATTAAACCCGTAACAAAAACTGCAATAACTAAAATAAGTGGGAAATCTATATCCATTTCAGAATCAAACCTAATTATTATTTAAAAAAACACATTCTATCAAGCTTGATGATAATGTACGACTATTCTAAAGCGAACTCTCTAAACTGCTTTAATGCCGTAAGCCTCGAATTGCTTGCGCTAATTCAACCGCATAATCATCAGTCATACCAGCAATATAATCCACAACCCGAAGGTATGCACGATACTTATTCCAATCTTTCTGCGGCGCATGTCGGCCTATTAATTCAAGTATCCGTTGAGCTTTATAGCTAGCTACCTGGCCATCTAGAACCTCATCAACAGCTGATAGAAATGATTCCAATAAACTGCCAAGTGTTGCGTATGCACCTATTTCTATTAATGCTTTTTTAGGCTCACGAAATATTTTATTTATTGCAATAGATTTAGCAGACTGAATGCATTTGGCTACTTTTTGATCGGACATGGAGATTAAATCTGATTTTAGCTCACCTCTTAAAAGCACCTGCTCGTTTTCCACGAACGTTTTAGCTACGCTGTTTACCATTATGTCGATAGCCTTGCCTCTTAAAATAGCTAATCGCCTTCTTGGAGGGTCTTCGTCAGTGGTTTCAGAATAATCTTTTGGAACATCGTCTCCAATTAAATCAAGCAGTAATTGCTCTACCTCTTTATATTCTAATAGGTTCATCTCTACGCCGTCTTCAAGGTCAATTATTGCGTAGCAGATGTCATCAGAGGCCTCCATTAAATATACTAACGGATGCCGACAATAACGGTTTTCACCCTGTGGTATTAAACCTAGCTCTTGAGCGATGTTATGGAAAAACGCTTGCTCTGACTGATATACACCAAATTTCTCACCTTTTTCAGGATCTTGATAATCACTTTGCCAAGGGTACTTTAAAAACGCTCCTAGAGTGGCATAAGTTAATCGCATACCACCATCAAATCGATGATATTCTAGTTGCGTCAAAATCCTTAACCCTTGAGCATTGCCTTCGAATGTTTGCAAGTCACAGGTTTCTGCTGGTGATAAGCCCGTTAAAAAATGTTTATTTACTGGGTCTCGAAACCAGTTGCGAATAGCATCTTCTCCAGTATGTCCAAATGGAGGATTACCTATGTCATGAGCCAAACAAGATGCCTGAACAATTGCGCCTAAATCGGCAGGGGAGATCTCCTCAGGTAATGTATCGGCTAGCATTTCACCTACTAGAGCTCCGAGGCTTCTACCAACGCAACTTACCTCTAAACTATGAGTCAACCGACTATGGATATGATCATTCTCCCTTAACGGATGCACCTGGGTTTTACGCTCTAAACGCCTAAAACTGCTGGAGAAAACTACCCGATCATGATCCTTATGAAAAGGTGTCCGAGTGGACGATTCATGAGAGTCAGACACTCCAAATCTCTTACTGCTAAGCAAACGATTCCAATCCATTGTCATACTGCGACCCTTAAATTTATTAACAGCAATATTAATTTGCTCATGTGTTTCATAATAACTCTCTAAACGACTGAGCTTCGTAAGTGCCTAGCCAGCGAAAGTCAGAGGCATAAAACTGAAGCTCTTCAATAGCTAACTGCATAGTTTTTGAGTCTATATGGCCGGCAATATCTATATGGAATTGACTGCTGTTAAGCGTCTTACCGTCCATATAACTTTCAAGTTTAATTAAGTTAAGTCCATTAGTGGCAAAACCACCTAATGCTTTATAAAGCGCAGCTGGTATATTTTTTACTTTAAATAAAATAGACGTAATGTAGATTTTGTGTGCATCGTAAATAATTGGTACGTCTTGCTTAGCCAACAACATGAATCGGGTGGTGTTGTTGTGGATATCTTCAAATTGGCGCTGCAGTATTGTCATCCCGTAAAGCTCTGCTGCCAGTTCAGAGGCAATAACCGACCCTGTTAAGTCTTTGGATTCTGACAATATCTTTGCCGCACCTGCCGTATCGAATTCGGCTCTTGAATCTAGGCCTAATTCTATGATTCTGTCGTGACACTGAGCCAAAGCCTGTGGATGAGACATGACCCATGTAGGCTTACTATTAGGTAGCGCCATAAGGCAATGACTAACAGGCTGAAAATGCTCAGCAATAATACGTAATTTTGTTTTAGGTATTTGCCGATAAATTTCTTCTACTCTACCTGCAGTTGAGTTTTCAATGGGGATCATGGCCAATTCGGCCTGGTTGTTCTCTACAGCCGCTATAGCTTGGAAGAAACTGTCGTATGCAATGGGAGTGGCATCGGGCTTTAAAACCGAACAAGCTAAGTGGCTATAAGCACCTAGCTGTCCTTGAAAGGCAATTTTTATCATGAATCCAACAGTAAAATTATTTATAACTCCATATTGGCCACATATAGCAAATATGTACAGACTTTCAATGATCTGTATTAGATAACTGCCAAGGCTTATCTATACTGTATTTATAATACACAGGTGATGTATGTTAAAAAAAATATCTGTAGATGATCTTGAACCTGGAATGTATGTCACTAGCATAACCCAGAAAGGGGTTAAGCTCGATGATGACAAGCGCGAAGGGCGAATTAAAGATGAGATCACCATTAAAGCCCTTCAGCAAAAAGGCGTAAAAGAATTATTTATTGACACAGAAAAAGGTGGCGATAGTGACCTTGCCGTGGCTTACGAAGAAAATGTACTGCTTAAAGAAGCACCCTTGCAAGCACGAAAATTAGAAGATGAAATTCATACTGTCTCTGCACAGGCTACGGAGTCTATCGATACGCAAGCTAACAGCTTTGAGAAAGAGCTCGAGCGAGCGGGTAACATACGGAGCGAAGCTCTTTGTATGGTCAATAATGCGCTAGAAGCAGTACAAAAAGGTCAAGCAATTAACACCAAGCCATTCGAGGATATGGCATCTAGCTTTATAGATTCGGTTGTGCGCAACCAAAACGCCCTAGCCTGCTTGTCTCGGATTCGCGATAAAGATTCCTATTTAATGGAACACAGTATCAATGTGGCTGTTCTTATGTCTATTTTAGGTAAATACCTAAAACTTGATAACAAATACCTGCACGAATGCGTAACTGGCGCTCTGCTACATGATATTGGCAAAGTATTAGTGCCTGATACGATTTTGCATAAGCCCGGCAAGCTCACCTCCGAAGAATTTACAATAATGAAGCGCCATGCTTTTTATAGTCAAAAAATTCTTGAAAAAAGCAAAGGCTTTCCTCAAGTGTCTATCAATGTGGCTGGACAGCATCACGAGCGCATTGATGGTAAAGGTTACCCTGCTGGATTAAAAGGAGACGAAGTCACACAAGAAGCCAGAATGGCATCTGTTGTCGATGTTTATGATGCCATAACTGCAGACCGTGTTTATCATGCCGGCATGACCCCCTCAGCGGCCCTTAAACGCATGCTTTCATGGTGTGGTGATCATTTAGATGTAAGGTATGTGCACGCTTTCATCAAAGCCATGGGGGTATACCCAGTTGGGTCCCTAGTTGAACTTGACGATGGCATGGCTGGCGTGGTGATAGAGGAAACTCAATCCACCATGAAACCAGTATTACGCGTTATCTACAACCTGAGGTCCAAAACATTTGTTAAGGTCACTCGCCTAGATTTAAGTCGCAGCGACAAAATATCTATAATTAGGTCTATTGATCCAGTAAATTACGATATTAAATTAAAAGACTTTTTAGGCTAACCCTATTCCCCCCCCATGTTTGTTAAGTCATTGTATTTAAATTAAAAAAAAACAGAAAAGTGTTGACGACACGGCCCTTGATCAATAATATACGCCCCGCAGTTGAGGCAACAGCCAACACTGCAATGTAGTTCCTCGATAGCTCAGTTGGTAGAGCAGTAGACTGTTAATCTATTGGTCACTGGTTCGAGTCCAGTTCGAGGAGCCACTTTCGGAGCATAGCGCAGCCTGGTAGCGCATCTGGTTTGGGACCAGAGGGTCGGGAGTTCGAATCTCTCTGCTCCGACCATTTTTTCTGTAGTACCTCAATATTTAAATAATGTAGTCTCTGCATGAGAATATAATTATTTTAATGATTTGTATCGGAGCATAGCGCAGCCTGGTAGCGCATCTGGTTTGGGACCAGAGGGTCGGGAGTTCGAATCTCTCTGCTCCGACCAATTTATTTTACACTTCTTTTATCACCTTAATCTTACTAACCTCAAACTATACAAAAATCTTGCTTAGTGTCATATATCTAAATTTTCTCATCACTCTATCGCTATCATTAACGAACAGTTTCAATATGACTTTTACAGATATAAAAAAACCGACACTAGGTCGGTTTTTTATTAACTAAATATTTAAAAGTTAAGATTTTTCTATACTTAGTAATTCCACTTCAAATACTAATGCAGAATTTGCTGGAATTTTAGGACTAGGACTTTGCTCGCCGTATGCAAGTGTAGGAGGGATATGCAAACGCCATTTATCACCAGCTTTCATTAACTGTAACGCTTCAGTCCAACCAGAGATAACACGGTTAACAGGGAACTTAGCCGGAGTACCACGCTCCACAGAGCTATCAAACACTTCACCCGTGATCAAAGTACCATGGTAATGGACTTCTACTGTATCAGTTGCTACAGGGGACTCTCCAGTACCTGAAGCTAGTACCTCATATAGCAGGCCGCTGTCAGTGGCTGTTACACCTTCTTTTTTAGCTGTTTCAGCCATGTAATCTTCACCAGCTTTCATGGCGACCTCTGAACCTTCTTGCTGTTTTTTCATTTCGTCTTCTCGAACCGCTGTGAACGCTTCGCGAATCTCTTCTTCAGCAATACGCGGATCTTTTTCAGCCAGCGCATCGCGCAATCCCATTAGCATGGCATCTGAGTTAATATCAATTGGCTGATCTTGTACGCTACGAGCCATGCTTAGGCCAATACCGTAACTCATTTTGTCAATATTCGTTTCTAGGGCAACTTCTTTTTCACCACTACAACCCACTAACACTGTGGCAGCCATGATGGCAATTAAAGGTAACTTACGCATTATTATCTCGTTATTTTAAAGTATTATTTACAAACAAAACGACCTTCACTTTTAAGCCGTCGGTTACATTCTCTGTGATAGTTTTCGCAGACTAGGTGCTCTGCAGCCGACTGATTCATTGCATAGTCGCACTCTTGAACCTTGTTTCTTAAATCGTCGTCACTGACTTTGGCAATACCATTACCGCAGGCAGATAATAAAGCAAAAGACATTATCAATATTAACTGTTTTACTCTTAAACTTATCATGTGAACTACCGACTAATTCTAATTTATCATTAGACTTTTATTCTGACAAAAATAAAAGCCAGTACTCACTGGCTTCGCATTTAATCAACGCTTACAAATGTAAGCTTAAACCCAGATATGGTCCAGCTACAGTAACTTTTGTAGATAGATCACCAAAGTCTTCTTCATCAAGATCTAGATCAAAGCTACGATATCCTGCAGAAATACCCACGTCCAACAAAGGAATGATGGGTAAGACGTAAGTTATATTGGCATCAAAGTCTGTAACGCTTGTGTCGCCATATGAGATGGTATTTAGATCTGCGCCAATGGAAACTCCGGTCATAGGGATATCAATGCCCGCTTTTAAATAACCCATGGGTACCACAAAATCAAACTCAGCTTCTGCATTTACAGTCGTGTCGCCAATAACTGTCATTCCACCATCAAACTGACGGGCTGTTAGACCGAAATCGAACGTTACGATAGGAAGTGGTAAACTCCAATACAATGTAAAGTCTGTATGGGAAAGATCTAAAACACTTGTTACGCCTTCATTTGCAGTTACTGTAGATCCGTTAAAATCGAAATCTTGCGAAACTGAACCTGTGCCGTCTGAATCCATAGATGTTTGTTTGATTTTTATATTTGGGATAACTGGGATTGGATGTTCAAATGCTAAATAAAATACGTTTTGACCACCTGCATCTAGGTTCAAATCATCTTTAAGGTCTGCTGAGTTATTTGCAACGTCACCAGAAACCGCTTGGTCCCAGTAATAAGTGCCAGCATAAA
>JBLHVV010000066.1:0-17036 GCA_047628755.1 Crocinitomicaceae bacterium
ACGAAGGCACTGGCCATATCGAAATTGTCCATTGTAATGACAAGTCTAGAATAGAAGCTTTTTATCAGGTGGTTAATGTTAGCCGTATTTTAGTGAACACACCGGGAACAGTTGGCTGTATTCGAGGATGACAGCCTAGAAGTGTTCGAAGATAATGCCCTGGGTGCATCTGTTATTTCAAGACCACTACTGTGTTCACTAGTTTGATTGTTTTGGCTTCGGCACGTTCAATCATTTTAACAATGGCAGACTGAATGACCTCATCTTGCCTTGCATCTGCTTTGCTTTTAAAGCGTTCTTCCATTGGTTCGTCACCCTCTTCAATTATGAGTGATAAAACGACTTCTTGTGCTATTTCTTCACTTTCCCCAAAGTAGGAAATAGAAATTTCGGGGTATCCTTGAAAACCGAGCTTAACCTTTTTTGCAATTCTTTTATTAGACTTATCTAAATTCATTGTGATTTCTCAAGTGGGTATTCCAGTGAAGCTTTAAGGTTGCTAGCTGGTGAGTCATATTCGTATATGTGGTCTGTAGATTACTACAATTTACAAGCTTACAACCTAGAAAACTAAATTTTATGTATGAATTTGTTAATTAAAGATATAAAAAGTCAATATCCTCAGCGTGCCCTTTATGTAAGTAATCAGTCACTTCACCTTAATATCCATAATTGATCCATCTTATTTATTCAATTATCAATTAATCTAGAGAAAAGTAGTGACAACAGAAAATCAACTGAAGTTAAATAGCCAGCTTAAAATAGTCCAGGTCGGCTTTGAAAAAATGAATTACAACACCCTTCTTCTCAAAAAATATTACTGCTAAAAAAATACGAAAACTGATTAAAATCTTGGATAAGGTCAAGTGTCCATAAGGGGAAGCAAGAGTACTTAATTTTAAAAAGTATCGAGTGAAATTTTAAGATAGCCTATGCTACCTTCCCTACTGCTGTTTTTAATATTCATTGGTGGCTGCTAACTACATTAAGTCGCAATGACCTAACTAGTCATTAAATTTTATGAAAGACCAGAACCTATTGCTTGAAGGCTTGGCTACAGTTCATCTTTGACAATGAACATTGAGTAATGTGTAAACTAAGCCGATAAATAGCCTTTATTTACAAACACACTGCGCAAGCTATTAACTGGCATACAGCCCGATTCTAGGTACACACTATGAAAAGCTTGATTCAACTCTAATTCAGATAATGACTTTTTATTTTCAGTTTCAATTTCTTTTTTTATTTTCCATACCATTCTATTACCCGTTAAATAACTTAATGGATAACTCTGTTCGGTGCTATACCAATTCAATTCAGCTTGTACTCGGCCGTCAGTAAACCCCGTAGCGGTTTTCAATAACTTAGCGGCATTGTCAAATACGTTTTCACTGTAACCATTTTTTTCAAACCCTAAGTCTAGACCTACGTTTAAGTATTCTCGTTTACCCGTCATAAAGTATAAGTCAATACCGACACGGGCTACTAGACGAGACATTTCTCGCTTGGCAATAAATCGCACTTCATCTACTAGATCTTCGTCTATGTAGCCTACATCTAGCATGAAGTCTTCTAACATGGTGGTCCAGCCTTCAGCATGTTCGTTAGCGGAAAAAATACGCCGCACAAATGATGGGTGCTGAGCGGCCGACGCAAACTGTAAATGATGCCCTGGAATACCTTCGTGAATCATCATTACTGGAATACCAAGCTTGGTGTGCTCTGCTAACTGGTCTTCTTTTAAAGTTAAATATACTAAGCTAGTTTTTGTACCATCCCGTAAAGCTAATGGAGGCCACATGGCACCTGCTGGGATTACCGGTTCTAAAAACCCTGGGGTTTGCATTATTTTGATAGATTGCTGCGGTGGAATTTTAAACAGTTTGTTTTTATCAATAAATTGATTGATGGTTGTAATTTCATCTAAGTAAATGCCTAAAATAGAATTAAGTTTACCGTCTTTTAACGTGGCGGCGAACTTCTCGTTTAAGTATTCATGTAACTCAGCTTCTGTAGTACTGTCAGGCAAGTTATATTTTTTCAATAATCCTTTCGTTAATTCATTTAATAAGGTTTGAGTTTCAGCCATGAAATCTCGAGCCATTTTAATTAACTGCTGTGGAGTTTGATCGATATTTCGAAGCGCCAACAGTTCGTTAACTTTTTCTTCCCCAATGGTAAAGTCTGTTAAGGTATTGCGAGATTCTAAGTCTTTTAAATAGCCTGAAATTGCTAAGTTACAGTCTTCAATAACTGCTTTAAGTTCACTTGCGTGTTCATATTGCTCTTGTTCAGCCCAAGCCAGTATTGTAGCTAATAAATCTGGCAGACCTTCTCCCTGCTCTATTTCTATCGCGACCCAGCGCCTAATGGGCTGAGTAATTACTTCTTGTTCCGTTTTTAAGTAGGCAGAGGCTTGCTGTAAACGAGATAAAATATTGTCTAAGCGCTCTCCAGCACTGCGCTCGTCATTAACAAATAACTGAAAAACCCCAGCACTAATACCGTCTACCCCAGCAGGCTTTCTGCGACGCTGTGGTTGACCATGCTGCTGTAATTCATTAAAAAATATTTGCTGACCTAGGTAACGAGCCATTAAATCTAAATCTAAAACTTGCTCAAAGTCGTCTGATTTAAACGCTTGGATCTCAGCTAATAATTTTTTAGCGGCCGCTGTATCGTCTAACATACCTTGTAGACTAGGGTCGCCCAATTCACCTAAAAATTGTGTATCTCCTAAACCCATACTGGTTTCAGCGTCTGTTAGAACAAAGTGTTTAAATTGAGCTTCTATTTGATGGAAGTCAGCAGGCATTTATCTGGACCGTTTAAGAGGTTTGAGGGCTAGCAGTTATTGTGTGTAAGTTATTTACAGTCAAATTTGGTCTGCATATCGATATAGATCTGTGCCATTAGCTTTTCTAATACGGTCATATCTATGTCATGTAATTTATTTATATAAATACAATTACCGCCTTCTTTGTGCTTACCCAGTTGCTTTAACTGTCGTTCGTAGCTTTCTAAGCCGTTCATTAAATACACAGCAATATGGCCAGGCTGTAATACAAACGCTAACATAGGCCAGTCCCATTTACGGCCAGTTTTATGCACACATTCATAACTGCCAAAGCCGATTACTTGAGCGCCCCACATGACAGCCTCTTGTCCACTGGCACGGGTCATTAACTGCTGCAAAAGCTGAGCGTCTAGCTGACGGCGCGTTTGTTCAAAATTACTGATGTATTTAGCAAGGTCGGTGTCATTTGGTTCAATGAAGGGTTCTAACATGATTATGTATTCTAATTGAATGATATTAGGCTAAGTATAGCTTTTATATGGCATTTACTAAACCTGCTGGTCGCAAGCAGTGTATAATTTTTTGTTTATGGCTGCTAAAAAACACGATTCGCAGGTACTAAGGTGATTAGCCTGCCTTGCGGATTAAAGGCATCCAGTGGAATAAACCTACCAGTAAAACCAATGCAAAGTCTTTTGCAGAAGTATGACCCACTGCTTTGAGCTTTTTAAATACGATTATAAATTCAATTAAATGAACAACAAGTAAGCCTAGACCAATATACATAACCCCTGTGCTCCATCCTTCTGGAAATGGCATGATTATATTAACCACAAAAGCGATCCAAAATGCATATAAAGCAGCGAGATTAAGTTTGTTAAAGATTTTCATTTTTAGGCCTGTTTTTATTTTTAAATTGTTCGATTCACAGTACAACCTATTAATATCACCCTGACAAGTGTTGTATCAGGTCAGCTAGCCTCCAAAAGGTATAAAACTCATTCATTACTAGATAGAGCACTAACAGCAACAGTTAATTCAAGTTTATATACTGTCACACTCTCTTCATATGTCTTATCATGGCTTTTTTATTTTTGAGCTGTAGATTCCATGGAAAAATTCGCCTCGATATACCAGCGGGCAGCCAAGCGTAAAGGCGGCGAAAAGCATCTGAAACAGATGCTGAGAAAACCTTTGTCTAGCAAACAATTACTTAACGTATCTAACGATGAATGGCTAGAGGAATTTACCCGTAAAATTTTTCAAAGTGGGTTTTACTGGTCAGTAATTGATAAAAAATGGCCTGGATTTCGTGACGTATTTTGGGATTTTAATATTGATAAGTTACTAATGATGCCACCAGAGATGTTGGAGCAAAAGTCGTCTGATGAGCGCATTGTTAGAAACTTCAAAAAAGTGAATACCATTCCTATTAACGCATCAATGATTCATTTTTCCACAAAAGATAATGATGTTGAATTTAATCGGTTTATTGCTGAATGGCCCACCGATAATATTATTGGCTTGTGGGCATGGCTTAAAAAGCACGGTGCTCGCTTAGGTGGTAATACTGGGCCTTACACTCTGCGAAGACTGGGTAAAGATACATTTTTGCTGTCTAGAGACATAGAGTCGTATTTGCGGGTTCATGAAATTATTGATGGTGGCCTACAAAGCAAAAGATCGTTGCAAGCCGCTCAAGACTTCTTTAATGAAATGCAGCAACAAAGTGGCTTATCGCTACAGGAGATAAGCCAAATTATCGCCTTTAGCGTAGGCGATAACAACGTGGGCTAGCTCAAGCCCTGTTGGTTTTAACTAATCAACACAATTATTAACTATCGCTTTCTAGAATTTGCCCAAGGATCAACGGTTTCATCGCTTGGTGCATGGCTTGCACCTGATTGACTTGTGTCTGCATGACTAATATCTGACGAACCACTTGGTTTGGGAGCTCCAAAGCCGCTGCTGTAGCTGTTGGCATGGCTACCACTTTTACTGCCGCCATAATTACTTTTATGCTCAGCTGTTTTTTTATCACGCTTTTGCTGCAATCTTTCAGCATCTTCTAAACTTAATTCTTTTGGTCTTCCTGGCTTTTGATGATCTGGAACAATACGATCTCTAGGAGGTAATAGAAATTGTTCCGATGAAACTCGAGGGAGGCTTTTATATTCATATAAATAGAATACCTCTACCTTTTCACGAGCCCAGTCTGTCTTTTTAAGGAATTTTTCACTGGATTCAATTGTTGGCTTGGTTTTAAAGCAATTAATAGATAGGTAGGCATTCAATATATCAAAGCCATAATGATCAACTAAATCGGTTAAAACAGTTGTTAAGCTAACGCCATGCAATGGATTATTTGCGTAGTTGATTTCATCGCTCATTAGACTGTCCAGTTATTAATTAAGTGGCGGTATTATACCTATTGGAGTGTAGGCAAGATAGCCATTAAGACGGCGTTTTTTGTCATATTTACAGAGTTACAGAGTGCTGAAATGTAAAGTTTAGGCATGAATAGCTAGTAATCGCTAACAATCTTCCTTTCACCTTTTCAAATCGCTTCTATACTCAGTAAAAAGCCATAGAAAATAGCTGTATATGAAAAACCATAAAGAGACTTGGTTAACGCTGGCAATTGAGCCAAGTATTGCAAAAAGGTCTCTGATAGTCATGTTAGTAGTAGGTTCAATGCTAATATTGATTAATTATGGGGATGTTTTAGCCAGTGGCTCGTTACAAGAATTACCTGTTTTAAAAATTGTATTAACCTACCTTGTGCCCTTTAGTGTGGCCACTTTCAGTAGTATTGCAGCCCGACTAGACAATCAGAAGACAGAAAATGATCAGTAAAGGATACAGACAATATGTTTTTTTCTAATAAGCAAAAGCTAGAAGCTAACGAAGCAATTATTACAAATAACGAACTGGACACTTTACGTAGGAAAGCGGCGGCTTATGACCAGCTGTGCCAAGCTAACCCTAGTAGTCATGCTGCTACTATCAAAAAAAATGCTGAAAATGTTAATCAATCATCGCATAAACGCTTAAAGCGAGTTGAAGATAATTTCAGCCTTGTTCAAAATTTAGTAACTCAAGCCCAAGAAATGGCTGATTTGTCTAACGAATCGGTGTTGCTGGCAAACCAAACAGCTTCTCATAGCGACCAAAGCTTAGAGCAGCTGAGGTCTTTAACTCAAAAAATTGAAATAGCTGAACAGAGAATAGAAGCCTTTAGCATTTTACTTGATGGCTTTAACAAAAATAATCAAACCGTGACACAGCAAGTAGAAGCCATTAAAGGCATAGCTGACCAAACTAACTTATTGGCCTTAAACGCAGCCATTGAAGCCGCAAGAGCTGGTGAGTATGGCCGTGGGTTTGCCGTAGTAGCAGACGAAGTGCGAACGCTTGCCAGTACAGCTAATAGCTCGGCTGAAGAAATACAAATTGAGATGAATAAGATTATTGAAATTTCAAGCACCATAGTCAAACAACAGGAGACAGTGGTAAATAGCATCTCTGAAAGTAAGCGTGTATCTGAAGATATTGCGGCTAGCCTGAATAATGTAAATACATTCTCTCAGCAAAGTTCTTCTGCTGCCAAAGCCGTAATTGAACGAATTGACAGCCAAACCCGAGATGCATCCACAATTTTAGATAATATTACTGCCATTGTAGAAGATACTAAAGAAGCGGTGACTGGTTCTGCTAAAAATATAGAATTAAGCAGCCAACTAATTTCCGATTTGAGCATTGTCAAATAAATTATTTAATGATGGCGCGTAATGTTACCAATTGGCACTTAAGATACAGACATTACGCTCTAAATTAATTAACATAAAGTTCTATTTTTTAATGACATTTTGCTATGAATATATTTGTCATAATCGGCATGTGCAAACTGAACTAGACACCTTGCAAGATGTTAATACAAACCTGCTTGATGTTAATACTCGTACCCTAGAGTTTTGGTCTGGCGGTAGTCCTGTAGACGAAAAAGCAAAACAATTAATAGCTAATGCAGACGGCTACGTATTCGCAGATCCTGAATGGCATAGTGTGGTACCACCAGCGTTTAAAAATCTATTTTATTACTTTAATGGTTTATTCTCTCACAAACCTGCATATATTATTGGAGTAAGTTCAGGTACTGGTGGACGCTACCCTATCACCGAATTCCTATCAGCACTGTAGTTCATCATGTGGATACCACTGTTGATGAACACGGGGGATATATTTCTGAATCAGATCATATAGCATTGCGTATAAGTGAAAATGAGCGTTCCAGTTAAAACCGTATTCGTACTTGACCAAGAACATGAAGGTCGCGATGTTTTGGTCGTCCAGTCCAAACGCAACAACAACTGTTGGATGCATAAAAAACACTGGCACTGTAATGACCGATAAATTCAGTGTTTCGTTTATTACCAAGATTTTTCTGCACTACGAACCGATGCAGCTGCTTACGAAATGCTTGGCAGTATCGGTGGTCGGTGTAGCGTTAATGAATCTGAGAGTTTCACTTACATTATCGAATAATCACATTATTATTTATTACCTTCAATAAGAGGTACCATCTGATGAATCGAATTAAGACGTTAACCAATTCAAGTATTTATTTAGCAATAACGAGTACTGTTCTATTAACAATAGTCGGCTGTGGCGGAGGCTCAACGTCGAGTATTGAAGATGAAAGCAATACTGTAAGTAACTTAGATATCAGTTTTACTAAAACACCATCGTTAGAAACTTACGATGCTTATGCCGAATTCGAATTCAGTGCTGAAGACGGGGTAAGTTATTTATGTGAATTGAATTCCGAAG
The DNA here is from genome assembly GCA_047628755.1 of Crocinitomicaceae bacterium. Taxonomy (GTDB): domain Bacteria; phylum Pseudomonadota; class Gammaproteobacteria; order Pseudomonadales; family Oceanobacteraceae; genus Bermanella. Next base: position 7,628 of record JBLHVV010000066.1, read on the forward strand.
GTTTCAGTCCCTGTGAAACCCTCATCAAATTGATGCCATTATCTGTCGGAGAGCAGAACTTCGGCGTTAAAGCCGTCGATGCTTTGGGTGCAGAAGGCGTTGAAGAAGTTTACGCATGGGAAACGGTCAGCGTGATCGAGCAAATCGGCAATGAACTACATCATGTTGAATTAATGACAGAAAGCGAGTTCCCTGCAGTTTCAGAAGGTTGGCTCGGAATATTTAGAGTTAAATGTGATTTTTCTCATTCTAGCTATAACGACCCGATCGTTTTTCCTGGTGAAGAAGGTGCAGCTCACTTACATCGATTTTACGGAAACACACTTGTCGACCATAACACCACGGATGAAAGCTTGTTTACAAGCGGTGAAGGAACTTGCCAAGGTAACGTTCTTAATAGGTCAGCTTATTGGGCGCCTGCGCTATTAGCGCCTTCATATGATAATTCTGGAGAGCGACTCCTAGACACTAATGGTGACCCAGCATGGGTGACGGTGTCGGGGATAACAGGTGACCCTGATGAATCTCATGAACTCTTTTATTATTCTGCTGCAACGACTGACCTAGAGGCTATTCAACCCATCCCACTTGGTATGCGAATTATAGTAGGAAGTGGTATGGGTCAACCAGGCCAAGAGCAGGACACATCGATTGTTCGTTGGCATTGTAACAGTTGGAACGCTGCCGATGATGATGAGGTTCTACTCTATACCCCTGGTATTCCTAGCTGTGAAGCAGGTGATATAGTGCGTGCAGATCTACTTTTCCCCAACTGCTGGGATGGCGTCAACTTAGATTCAGATAATCACCAAAGTCATTTGGCATACCCTATCAAAGGAAGCGGTCAAATAGTTTGTCCAGACAGCCACCCTACATCGCTCGTAAGACTAAGTTATCATTTTGGTTATGCAGTTACTCAGCGTATTTCCCACCCTGATACTCAGAAATCAGATAATTGGAAACTTGCTTCTGATATGTATGAAGCCCCTGATGCTAATTCTGGCGGAATGTCTTTACATGCTGATTGGATGAATGGCTGGCAACCTGAGTTGATGCAGATGCTGCTAGATAATTGTCTTAAGCAAGGCCTCGATTGTCATGATGGCAATCTAGCTAATGGCTTCCGTTTATCAGACACACGGCCAGGTACTCAAGAAGAAGCAGACATTATCAATGAAGGTCGAGGCGAGTAGCTTTTATATCTTATGCTTCTCGAATATCAACCGTAAGCGATCCAGAAACACATTCTAGGCTCTGACTAGGCTCAAATGTACTTCGTAGATCGCTTACGCCATTGGACGGAAAAGGCCTGGCTTCAATTGGCTGAATTGTCTGGCATCGCCAGCTTCTTGAATACTGGCTCGCGATTTATCGTCACCTAAATTTATATCACTCTAACTATCCAGCTGACTTTCTTGATGTTTTTAAGGACATCAATTTTACCTTATTTGGTTTATATAATGTCTGGTTCTGCGCAATAAATACGTGATGAAGGCTTAAATTTTTTAACCGGTTATGCACAGGCATTAACGACAGTAAGAGAAACCGAAATTTATAAAGAAAAACGTTTTAAAAATGGCTTGTAAAGGAGACTTTAAATAGTTAAACAAGACTACACAATAAAAAAAGGGCATTGTGCAGTGAGTTTTATTTATTAATAATAGTTTAATCTTTTTTGGATAATGTTACTTCTAACATTTTAGAGCTCCCTGCATACCATTTTTGCACATACAAAGACCCAACTATGGGTGGCTGGCCTTCATCCGGTACTTCTTTGTAGCGAACGCTGTTTTTAGTTTCTTTTTCAAATTCAAATTTAATAGTTTTGTCTGACATTATAATTCCATAAATTTTTTATTTTTTAATTATTGAAATAGGTATTAATTTTATTATGATCCTGATTTTTGTGCCTGTGGCTCACAAACACCAGATATTCTTTCGTATCTTCGCATATCTTTAATATCTACTTTTAAATAATTAAGATAGGCAATAGCCTCTTCAACCTTACCAGAAATCATTGTGGCATTATAAAAGGCTTTTATCGCTTGGCCATGATTGTTTAGTTTTAGCTCGCTAATACCCAATAATAAATTAGCTCTACCTGTATGTTCACGGGCTATGTCAAAAAAACAACCTTGCTTGATAGTCGCGTTCATATTGACCCAATCTTGTTGCTGATAATATACCTCAGCTAAATCTAAATAACGTTTAATACTGTCATCATATTTTAAAGATGATTTTAAAGCTAATGCCGCTTTGTCTGTTTCTTGCGCCAGATACCAATACTTAAATAGCCGATCAAAATTATCCAAGTTATGGTCCACTCTAAACTCGTCCAATAGTTGCTGCATTAGTCTAGCTGCAATAAAAGCATTACCAGTATTATGGATTAAGTCTGCCATCAATAACAAATCATCCTGCTCTAAAAGCAAGCCTTTCTGCGTCATTAACAATAGAATTTCAGCTGCTTGATCAGCTTTATTATTTTTTATATAAAGCTTACTTAATCTTAACCACTGCTCTACCGAAAGTGGGTCAAGTAAAACAATTGATTGCTGTACCTTGGCGCTGGTTACAAAATCACCTAGATTGTAAAAAATAAATAGTATTTGGTTTAAGTCACTTAGCTGTAATTTAATCAGTCGATCATCATAATTTTTGAAAAGTATTTTAGCTAATTTAAGGGTTTTTTTGTTTTGCTTTAAATAATAGTAAGACAGCATTGCTTTAATATTAAGTCCAGGTGTAGGTTGACCCTTTAAAGCTATATAATGATCAAATCCCTCACTAAAATCTTGATACAATTTATGCTGAAAAAACAGCCCCAGTAGCTCTAGCGTAGTTGCTTGCTGAGCATATATTGATAACCCGTCTCCAGCCAATGACAATCGATAATACTCAATAGCCTTGTTGACACTTTTTTCATTGTTTTGTTGAGCGTAATGGCGAGCTAAATACCGCGCAGTACTGTCTTTGCTGTAGGCGTCACTTAAACCAATTAACTCGGCTTCGAGTTCCAAAATAGATTTAACTGTTTGTTTGCTTTGGCCCTTTGACTCCAATAGCTCATTACTTTGATATTGTGCTGCCCATAGAAAATAACTTGATGGGAAAAAAAATCCTACTATGAGAACTGAAAATATAATGTAATTAGAAAATAATTTCATTTTACTAATAATCCAAATTATATGGATAGTTTTTCCATTCGAACTCAATTTTCTGAGATACATAGCGGTCGTAACCGATAAAACCTTGGTAGCGCCAATCAGATGCAGTGATTACTGCATTCTCTTCAAATATACCTTTAGGGGAAGCGTTTAATACTCGAATATCTTTCACCCGTCCTTCTGACGTTACTGTAAATGCCAATAGTACCCAGCCATTAATTTTATTAACCCAAGCCACTTCAGGGATAATAGGCATTCGAGTACTAACGGGGGTGATCTTACTAATACTTTTTGGGGCTCCAGACATTTCATTATCTAGGCCCTTGATGCTGTTGCTAGTATCTAAACTGGTGGGTTGAACCCAGTTTTTTTGCAATTTAGGTAACGCCGATATTTCAAATTGCACAGGAGACATTTCTAGATTTAATCGTATATCAATGGTCGCTGGATTGGGTTTTAGATCAGCCACTAAATTACTTTTAGGTGTTAGGGTAGGTTCTTCAGATAATTTTTTAATTTTGCTCACTTGGCGATCTTTTTGATCATTGCCTTTATTCTCTTTTTGAATATTCACTAAAATAGGTGCGGTAATATCTAACGAGGGCAGATCATTAATCTGCACAAAACCAATCATGATATAAAACAACATTAGGGTCACTAGAATAGCCCCTATAAATGAGATAGAAATACGCATCAATTTTTATGTGCTGCCAACGCGATGTTTTCAACACCTGCTAATCTTACTTGGTCCATGACGCGCATTAATTGATCTGCAAGCACTTCTTTATCAGCTTGTATAACAACCGCGCCTTCTGGGTTGTTAGTATGCAAGCGTGCAATTATGGCCCTTACAGTGGCCACGTCCACTTGACGCTTATCTATCCACACATCACCATTATTATTAATAGCCACAAATATACTGGCTTTGTCTTGAGAGACAGCACTGCTAGCTGACGGTGAGTTAACTTTAATACCCGATTCTTTCACAAATGATGTGGTCACTATAAAAAATATCAGCATGATGAATACAATGTCCAACATAGGGGTAATATCTAGTTCACTTTCATCTTGCTGCACTTGATGACGGCGTGCGCTCATGTTACTCCTCCTGCTTTAGATTTATTAACTTGCTGTGAAAATATATTTAGTTGATCGGTCAACTGACTAATTTTATTTTTAACACTGTGCTGTAAAGCATGATTAAAATAAAGCGCTGACAATGCTAAAAACAAACCCACCATAGTAGGCAGAGTCGCTTTATAAATACCGCCGCCCATGGCCTTTGCATCACTATTACCGGTTAAAGATATAATTTCAAATACACCTAACATACCTGTCACTGTTCCTAATAAACCCAGCAGTGGGCATATAGCTACAAGTACCTTAATAGTCGAAAGTCCACGCTCAAGTGATTGCTTACTCTGAGATAACAGCGCTTCACGAATTTTATGAGCGTTCCAAGAGGCATGATCTTCCCGTTGATCCCAACTACTAATCACTGCTTTTGAATTTTTTGGGAACTCAAACTTAATGAAAGCAAAACGCTCGATGATTAAAAACCATAATATAAATCCCACAAGTAATAGCACGCTTACAATTGGACCACCGTTGAAGAAAAATTGTTGCCAAGTGAATAAATTAAATATATCCCACATCAACTTGCATCTACATCGTTAAGAATTGCTTTATTAGACTCGCGATCTTTGGCTAAAATTCCAGCACTTTGCTCATCTAAAATTTGCATTAATACTCTACTAAACGATACTAGTACGTTATGACTTAACAATAATGGAATAGCCACAGTTAACCCCAGTACAGTGGTTACCAGTGCCTGGGATATACCACCTGCCATTAACTTAGCGTCACCGCTGCCAAACAAACTAATACTTTGGAAGGTAGCGATCATGCCGATTACGGTGCCTAATAAGCCTAATAACGGTGCAATGGCTGAAAATAATTTTATTAAACTATGGCCCTGCTCTAGTTTAGGCAGCTCTTTTAAAATGGCTTCGTCTAACGCTAACTGCAAGCTTTCATCGTCTTTTTTACTCGATACATCCAGTTGCTTCACTTTTAAAAAAATACGGCCCAGTGGGTTGTTAGTTTTAATATCCGATAAACTTTTCAACTGACGCTGAGTATTAACCCAAGTGATAGATAAATAAATAAACCGATAGATAATTAAAATAATACCAATTAATCCTAGTATCAAAATTACCATCCCTACTTCTTTACCTTGAAGTAGGCGTTCATACAAACTTGGAGCTTGGCCCAGTATGGCAAGTAAGTCTCCACGGCTTGGGTCAATAATGGCACCAGAGAGAGACTGACTATTTCCCATGGCATGCTGTTGAACAGCATCTACAAAATCCACCATAGACGATTGCTCTACAGGCTGCTGATCTATCGCTAATAATTCTTGGTTTTGTGAGATATAGCGTAAAAACATACCCTCAGAAAATAAGCTAAAAGTACCTAAGCGCAATACATCCTGCTGCTTACTTTTGCCTTCACTATTAATAATACTGGCTTTAAACTGAACTGACTTACCTGCTTCGGTCATTTCTTCCATAAGTAACAGCCACATTTCACGCATATCTTCAATACTTGCCAGCGCATCGCCAGACTGTAATGCCAACAACTTATCTTCGCGCTTGGTTAATTGTGCATGTACGATGGAGTCTTTCATTCTAGCCGTAAAGTCACCGCTAAACTGTTTATAGATGCTATGAATATCTCCAAGCTCTTCACTGTGCTTATTTAGTTTTTGCTGCAATAGATTAATAGATTTTTGTTGTTGGTCGGTAACATTAACTAATGGATTGGCGGATTTTTGTTCAGCTAAAAATTCTAATTTTACTTTATTTACTAAGAATTTTTGTTGATCGCGATTGGCCATAAAGTTATCTTCACGGTTTGCATTAATCATCAATTCTTTTTCTTTTAGGTTTTTAGTGCGCAATAAAAGTTCATCTAGATCAATAATATCGTCAGTTTGAATAAAAGCTGATATTGATTTTTTTGTTGAAATATTTTTTTCCTCAGCTATTGCCAAACTTGATGCAAAGACCAGTGAAATTACAAAAAAGATAGATTGGTATTTTATTTTTATTTTATTAAAAGGAGTGTTTTTAAGTAGCATATTATAATTCTCCTTTTTGGCTAGATTTTTTCTTGATATTGTACGGATGAGTATCGTCTAAACGACTACTGTATGGTAATTCTAATAATTCAGGAGCAGATTTTTTAGAAGCTATCCTCATAGCCTTACGAATGTTCAATTTATATTTATTATCCAGTAAATCCCATTTTTTAGTTTGTTGATTCCAAATGGCACTGACATTGGCATCCATTGTTTGAAAGTATAAATTGCTGCGGCCTATACGCAATACCTGAACTGACAGCTCTTCTTCATTGAATGTTACAGTATCGCGATATACTGCAAGATCATAATTATTATCATTTTCAGCTTGGTATAACTCCATAACACGACGATACTTTTCTGATATGGATGCCGAGCTAGAACCTAATAATTGAGAAAGTTTATCAACACTGGTTAGTCGATCTGTGAGGCGAAAAGGTAGATCTAATTTAATAAATTGCTCAAGGGTTTGAACCATTTCTCTTAATAAGGGCAAAACTTGTTGCTTGGTGATAATAATATCTTTAATTTGACGATCTAAACTAGCAAGTTCCTGCAGCTGCTCGGTCTGTAAAATGCTAAGTTCTTGATTGTATGATTTTTGATACTCTGTTTTTTTGAGTAATGCCTGATACTCATTCAATAAAGCATCTGTTTCACTGGCTAATTTATTGACTTTATATTGACTTTTTTTACCTGATTGTAAAGTTTGTGCCGTATTATTCACACTTTCATTGAAGGTATTATTAACTTGTGATGTTAACGTATTTTCAGCAAGACTAATATTTGATAATAGTAATGTTAATACTACACACGACGCTTTAACCGGTATAAAGAAACATTTTTTATAAATACACATAGTCATCCTGAAAATCGTATGATTAATAGCTCAATTAATCGTTTAATATTGTCATATAATTAAAGACCGCATTGCAGCCTTTAATTTATCAAAAAATTGCAATTTAAGCGCGACGACTTCTGAATGCATAAATACCTGCATTGGCTAATGTCATAAAGAATACGCCCCACTCACTTAAGTTTGGCTTAGGATTTTTACCTTTTGCCATGCGCGCTAGCTGTGCTTCGTACCAAGTAATATTTAACATGGCCATTTTATCAATAGCGGGCTTACCAGTTGTTAATACTTTTAATTGCTGCTCATGCTCAATATCTGCAATTAACTTATTAGGGAAATCAGGATCAACCACTGTGGTTCTAGCCACACCAATAAAATCGGTTGCGCCACTGTCTAAGGCTGACTGCATAGCTTTAGAAGAACGAAACCCACCTGTTACTACCAGTGGCGTCTCCACTAATGCTCGTACTTTTTCAGCGTAATCTAAAAAGTAGGCTTCACGCTTAACTGTTGATTCTTTTGCGTCGACGCCCATCATTGATGGATTTTCGTAAGTTCCACCGGATATTTCAATTAAATCGATTCCCACTTCCCCTAAGGTTTTCACTACTTCCATAGAGTCCTCTTCGGTAAAGCCACCTTTCATAAAATCAGCCGAGTTAAGCTTAATACCAATGGCAAAGTCATTACCCACTTGCTCGCGAATAGCATGGTAAATTGCCAACACAAAGCGCATACGGTTTTCTAACGTGCCGCCCCACTGGTCTTCACGATGATTGTGGCTTGGAGATAAAAATTGGCTCACTAAATAACCATGGGCGCCGTGAATTTGTACTCCAGTAAATCCTGCTTTTTTTGCTAGCTTCGCACTGGTGGCAAATTTTTGGATGATCACTAAAATTTCGTCTTCAGTTAAAGCTCGAGGTTTATTAAAGCCTTTTTCTAAACCACGCTTTAATGCAATGGCTGAAGGCGCTACCGGTACATCAACAATAAAATTGGGTATTTGCTTACCTGGATGATTTAATTGAGCCCAAATAGTGCCACCATTTTTTTGACCCGCTGCCGCCCAAGTTTCAAATGCCGATAGATCACTAGCTTCGTCAAGTACTACATTTTTAGGTTCACCCAGCGCGGTACGGTCTATCATAATATTGCCTGTCATAGACAAGCCAATACCACCCTCTGCCCAGCGTTGATAAAGAGTTGAAATACCAGTAATGGGATTATGCTCACGAGTCCCTAGTTGTTCACTCATGGCAGATTTAAACAGACGATTTTTAATAACCTGTCCATTTTTTAGGGTGAAACTAGAACCTAGTAACGTATTTTTCTGTAAAGCCACTGGATTTATTTTTGCTGAAGCTGTCATTTTTATCTCTCTTTTTCTAATTCTTATATTTATAAGTTTGTTTATTACGTTTATTTAATGGGGACGTCTGCTTTTAATAAAGTTTTAAGCATTAAATCCATAATCCTTAATGCCGGTTTATTATCGGCCGACATTTGCATCACTATTAAAGCCCCTTCCCATGCAGCCCAATATATTTCTGCGATAGCTTTTGCTGATATATCTGTTCTTATTTCCCCTGCTTGCTGACCATGCTGGAACATTAAACTAAAAAATTTGGCCCACTCTTCAACATTTTTTTCTAATGCTTGCCTACACATAGGGCTTTCTGCCGATATCTCGGCTGCCATAGAGCCAACCAAGCATGACTGTCTAAAGTCAGCTTGCTTGTATTGCTCAAGGCTAAATTGATAGATAAACGTTAGCTGGGAAACTGGGGACAGCTCTTTACCGGCTCCCGCCACATACTCCTTTACCTGCAGCAAGTACCAGCGACTGTAGCTTTCAATTAATTCAGCGACAAACGCTTCTTTACTGGCAAAAAAATTATAGAAGGAACCTTTAGCAACACCCACTTGATCGAGAATTTGTTTGATACCGGTTCCGTGATAGCCATGCTCAGAAAACTGCTCAATTCCTGCTTGAATTAACGACTCCCTAATATGCTCACTGCGTCTTGGTCTGCTCATGATCAATACAATATGACCGATCGTCTTGGAATGGAAGCCCTTAACTGAAGAAAGGCGTAAATTGACTTAGTTGAGTGCATGGAATATATACCCGCATTCGCGAGTATGACGGTGGAATTGCATTTGCAATTAATACGAAAACCCTCCTCTTACCAGAAGTTAGGGACTAACTATCTGGTATCCATTTTAGATTATTCAAGACGG
>JBLHVV010000067.1:0-16909 GCA_047628755.1 Crocinitomicaceae bacterium
TCTAGGCCTTCAAACTGTGGTGTAAAACCACACTTGCTTGCCGTATTAACAATTAATAAAACCTTACCGTTAAAGTCAGACAAATCTCGGTCTGTGCCCTGAATATCAGTTGCTGAAAAGTCATATACAGTCATATTAAACGCTCTAAATTGTCATAAATTAAATTGCACACAATCAACCTACTGAATTTTAAAGTGCCTGTCTACAAGCAATCCAGCCCATAAAGCCTCATCGCTGCTCAATATAGTTAACTATGTCTTTGAATGCCTGCCAACATGGCTCGATAATTCAGTGATTTTTTATCCAAAAGACAGTTTAATAACATAACAAGATAAGCCCCTAATACATAAAAATAATAAGTCACCTTGTTTTATGCATCTAATAAAACAAGCTATTCATAAAAGGTATTACCGAGGAATTTTTATCTTACTTAACCAAAACCTGGTTAGCGTTTAATAAAATTATCTGGGGTTCATACTGGCGAATTTCCGATCTGGTATATTGTGATTGCCCAGTTGATCTTTTTTATCTTTTTAGATGATTTTTTGTATGACTGGGTGCATCGTTATTTTCATGAAAACAAATGGCTACCTAAGTATGTTCACAGTGTGAATCACCGAAATAAAAACACCTGCGGTGTTAACGGCAATTATATGCACTGGTTTGAATTTAACGCCGCTGCATCATTAATGTTGCAAGGACCAATATTAATTGGAGCTCACTTGTATGTGGTTTATATATGGGTGGCTATTCGCCAGTTTGAAGCTGTAGACGGTCACGCTGGGTACGATATTCCTTGGAACCCAGCCCACTGGCTGCCGGTTTATCAAGGGCCTGTTTATCACGACTTTCATCATGAACATTCAAAGGCAATTGTGAGGGTTTTTGCCTTATCTAGACCGCTTTATGGGCAATGCCTACGTGGCTGACTATTTGAAGTATGTAAAGGGTAAAAAACTTGGCTTGGCGCCATTAGATATTACAAAAAAGATTGCACCTAAAGAAATAAAATAAAACCATCTCTATCAAAAAATAGAGGTGGATTTTAATTAACTTATTCGAGCTAAGCCTTTCCTTCAAAAGTTAGTGAAGCGCTGTTTACACAATATCTTATGCCCGTCGGCTCAGGTCCATCTGGAAAAACATGGCCTAAATGTGAGTCACAGTGATGGCATACAATTTCAACACGTTCCATCATGTGGGTAGAGTCTCTGTGTTCAGAAATTCCACTATTCTCTAAAGCTTGATAAAAGCTTGGCCAACCGCAACCACTGTCGTATTTGGTAGACGAGTCGAATAAGGCATTCCCACAGCATACGCAGTGATAAGTCCCTTGCTCGTCATTTTTATACAGTTTCCCGCTAAATGGCGCCTCTGTACCTTTTAAGCGCGTCACCTGATAAGTCTCAGGGTCTAACAGCGCTTGCCATTCTTCTTCTGTTCTGTTCATTTTTTTTGTTAAATCGTCCATCTTTGACCTCTCTCAATAAAAAACCCCACACAAATTTGGAGCACAGGCAAAACCTAGGTATTATCAGCCTTATAATTAATTAACAATACATCATACGACGGCACCTTGAAATCGGATGTCTGGCCAAAGGCCATTACATTTGAGTATTTTAGGTTTTAGCTCAATAGCTTATATACACGTATGAGACGCTCAAAAGGTTTTAATCCATGAACGACATCCACAAGTCAAATAAACTCGCTAACGTATTTTACGATATTCGTGGCCCTGTTTTAGATGCAGCCAAACGCATGGAAGAAGAAGGTCACCGTATTTTAAAGTTAAATGTAGGCAACCCTGCCCCATTTGACTTGAAAGCACCTGAGGAAATATTAAAAGATGTGATTCATCATCTCCCTAAAGCAGAAGGCTACAGCGACAGTAAAGGGATTTACTCTGCCCGCAAAGCCGTCATGCAGTACTGTCAGCAAAAAAATATAGCTGGGGTTGACATTGAAGACATCTATCTAGGTAATGGTGTGAGTGAACTCATTGTTATGTCATTGCAAGGTCTGCTCAATAATGGTGATGAAATACTTATTCCTGCTCCTGATTACCCTTTATGGACAGGCGCTGCAACTCTGGCTGGAGGAACCCCAATTCACTATATCTGCGACGAACAATCAAATTGGTATCCCGATATAGATGATATTAAACGTAAAATAACTTCAAATACCAAGGCAATAGTATTAATTAATCCTAACAACCCCACTGGTGCTCTATATCCTAAAGAGGTGTTGTTAGAAATTTTAGAAGTAGCCAGACAGAATAATTTGGTTGTATTTTCTGATGAAATTTACGACAAAATAATTTTCGACGAAATTGAGCATACATCCACCGCTTCACTTGCAGATGATCTACTGATTATTACCTTTAACGGGTTATCTAAAACCTACCGACTAGCTGGGTTCAGGAGCGGCTGGTTAGTTGTGAGTGGTGCTAAGCACAAAGCCAAAGATTATTTAGAGGGTTTAGACATGTTGTCTAGTATGCGTCTGTGCGCAAATGTACCTGCTCAATATGCCATTCAAACTGCGCTAGGGGGTTATCAAAGTATTAATGATTTGATAAAACCGGGTGGTCGAATTTATGAGCAACGCATGCTTAGTCATAAATTGATAAACGATATTCCAGGGCTTAGCTGTACCCTTCCTCAAGGGGCTTTGTATGGGTTTGTAAAAATGGACCAAGATCGTTTTAATATTAAGAACGACGAACAAATGGTGCTAGATTTACTCGAACAGGAAAAAATATTAGTAGTCCATGGTCGTGCATTTAACTGGCCTGAGCCTGACCATTTTAGAATTGTATTTTTACCTAGAGCCGATGACTTAACAGTGGCCATTGGTAAAATGGCGAGATTTTTTGAAAAGTATAAACAGTAAATTATGATTGATGTAAATATCGATGACTTTTATCATGACGTTGCGGTTACTTTACTCAGCCTATACCAGCAATTCCCATTGAAAATTAGCCTTTATATTGAAGACGTTTGTGGCCCGGACGAAGCTGACGAATTTGGTTTACATAGCCGCCGTCACCTTTCGTGTATAGGTGCATTGGAATGGATGCATGATGAAAGTTTTATTCGCTATACGGATATTGCTAAGTATGAATGCGCAGAAAAATGCACGCTGACACATAAAGCGTTTCGAAAATTGGCTTTCCCTAAAATAGGTAAAAGTCGAAGGTTGGTCAGCTCTATTGAAAAGCAAGAAAGCAGTTTGGCATATAAGTTACACCAAGCCATTAAAGATCAATCGAGTATTGAAATTAGGGATTTAATTGAAGAGCATTTTTTCAACTAAAGTGGTTTATTACTCCAATTGATACAACATTACTTTCAACGATGCCTGTTCATTAACATCGGCTAATACTTCTGGATTTTCTAAGCGCTTTATAAACATGGCATTCTCAAATACTTGCTCAACCATGTCATGAATAAACTGTGTGTCTAGTACTGGGCTATTTAGACACAACATAAGGATTGCATCATCCGCCAGCGATGGTTTTAACTTGATAAGTAACTTTTTATAGTCTTTTTGTACCTCGAATGCGTTTAATTGAAAGCTTGGGGGATCGGCTACTAAAATATCAAATGGTCCTTTTTGATTGAGCCTTTTAACCATTTTAAAAATATCCTGTGCTAAAAAAGTTCCAGTACAATTGTTAATCGCAAAATTCTGCTGGCCCTTTTTTACAGCCGCTTTTGCCATATCTATATTAACAACTTGCCTAGCGCCACCCGATGCTGCGCTTACACCTAGGCTACAGGTGTAGGAAAATAAGTTTAAAACCGATTTTTTTTCACTATTTTGTGCTAGCCATTTTCGGCCATTACACATATCTAAAAACAAACCTGTATTTTGATTGCGCCCAAGGCGTACTAAATATTTTAAATTACCTTCTTTTACTTCGAATTCACTATCAAGATACATATCTGTTCCAGCATGAACCTCTACCGGATTGCCCTGTGTAAAGCGACGTTGGATATAGATATGATCGATATTCCACTTATCCATATTGTCTTTAGCCAAAGATAACACTTCTAACAAGGCTTGCTCGTCTACCTGCTGATAAATAATCACCCATAGAACTTTAGAATAAACCTCTATATTGATCTGCTCAAAGCCTTTTACCAGCCCCCCACGGCCGTGAAGTAGGCGCTTTGCGCAAGTGCTTGGCAGTAACGCGTTTAAATAGTTAAAAACTAAATTTATTTTCATAAATTACTTGGCACCATAATAAGTTTGTACCTATACTGAAATTAAGACAAAAAAAGGTAACAACATGCCAACTCAAGCAGGGTCTCAGACCAACGACCATATCGAAAACAGCATGCACGGTGCGGCTATAGTTAACGATAAGGGTGAAGAAACACCCATCACGGAAAGCATGATTGAAACGGCTATTCAAAGTATTCTGAAAGCGGCTCAATCGTAAGCTCTGACGTTTTGAAAACTGTTAAACTACACAAAAAAAGGCAACAGATTAAAAGTTGCCTTTTTTTATGCCTTTAAAATATGTTTAAACCTAATGTTTTACACCTAATGTTTTACACCTAAGGCTTTAATCCAAGCTTCATTCAAAAGCCCTTCTTGAACTAAAGCTAATTGAGTTTGATCTCGCCTGATTGGATAATCTTTTCTTAAAGAGTCAAATGTCTTTGCCTTATCTTCATTGCTTAAACCAAGTAGGCTCAGCATTCTAAAGTGATCATCACGAATATCATAAGCCGAACGAATGCAGGTTTTTAAGGCAAATGCTTGGGGCGCTTGAGAACTTATATTTATTTTCTGGAGAGCCGGTTCGCTGGCTAGCTGTTCCAATGTAAGCCGTTTAGGTTTGCCCAAAAAATCACAAACAGCATCATAAATCATAGAAGTTCCGCGGTACTTGCCGTCTAGACTGTAACCTGCAATATGAGGTGTTGCTAATAGGCAAGCCTTAATCAATTCATCACAAGGGCTTGGCTCATCTTCGTAAACATCCAAAATAGCTTGAAATTCTGCACTAGCATTTAAATGACTTAATAAACTTGAATTATTCACCACAGATCCGCGACAACTGTTGATTAACGCTGCTCTAGGTTTCATTGAAATTAATCGATCTGAATCTACTAAGTGAAAGGTTTTATGAGGCCCTTCTTTAAGCATTGGTATATGCAAAGTTACTACGTCTTGCTGCCATACTTGCTCTGACAATGCAGCAGAAGAAAACTCAGGGATATTTGGATCATAGGCCAAAACTTTCATGCCCAATCCACTTAAAGCACTATAAAGGCGGCTACCAACATTGCCCGCACCAACAATTCCTACTGAAAGCTGCTGCCAAGGTTGCTGCCAACGCTCACCTAAAGTCACTAATGCACTTAGCACATAATCCACTACAGCTTGGGCGTTACATCCTGGGGCATTGGAGAATTCAATCCCTTGCTGCTGAAGGTAGTTAATATCTAGATGGTCGGTCCCAATAGTACACGTGCCGACAAATTTTACCGAACTACCGTCCAACAGTGACGCGTTAACTTTAGTGATTGAGCGGACTAATAGTATGTCCGCGTCTTTTACATCAATGGCTGTTAACTCACGACCTGGTTTACTGATTAAAGACGTACTCAAGTGACTAAAGAAAGCTTCAAGCAATGGAATATTCTCGTCGGCTACAATTTTCATGCTATGTTCTCATTGGCAATACTAAGAGCTTTTTTCAATTTTGAATGAATCCCAAACTGGTGAGCTAAGACTTCTATCATAGCAAAATTTTTCTGATTAAATGGTAAGGATGATAAATCTACTGTCACATCTGTTTTTAGTTGAGTTAGCTGAAGGTTATGATCCACAAGATGTTGGTATTCCTCTATCGTGTTACAAATGCGCATACTGCCCCTAATAGGCAGTTTTTCACCAGATGCCACGGCGGCTTTGATACCTTCCCATGTTTTATATTCAACCAGCAGTGCCCTAGCCGTTTTATCTCCAATACCTGGTAACCCGATTATGTTATCACTATTATCTCCCATTAAAGCTAAATATAAGGCCACTTGATTAGGCATTAACTGAGTTTCTTCTAACAGGCTATTTTCATTCCATATATTGTCTGTCATCACGTCTTGCATTTGAACATGGGTATTTAACAGTTGCCGCAGATCTTTGTCACGACTATGAATAGTGCAAAAATATTGCTTAAGTTTAACCGCGGCTGCGCCAATTAAATCGTCAGCTTCTACTTCTTTACTTGCCAGCACAGCAAAACCTAGATATTGGCAAAAAACCTTTAGGGCCATTAACTGATAGATAATATCTTCGGAGGGTAAAGCACGATTGGATTTGTAATCTTTATCTAGCTCATGGCGAAAGCCTGACCCTAGACTTTCATCGAAACACGCTACTGTTATATTGTCCTTAAAGAACTCTGGTTTACATAACCACCTTAGACTAAATAGAAGTGCGGCTATGTCAAAACCCTTGTCATTAATGATGGCAGGTGACGGTGCGAAGTAATATCTAAAAAATACAGCGCTTATGTCAATTAAGTGAGCGTTTTTCATTATTAACCGACTTAGGTTAAAGCTGTAACGAATAGAATTTGAATATTTTCTATAACGATAACAGCTGGCGGTTCCGGAAATAAATAGACTTCTTCGGCTTTAGAACCCACTGGAAATATCAAATGTCCTTCCTTGAAAAATGCTGGAAATTCAACCACAGGATAATACCAACCTAATAACTGCTCACCTTTAAAAACTAACAACCAGCGTATAGGCAAGTAGTCGTCTGCTACTCGCTCTAGGCCCACAACTGACGTAGTGTCGTTTTGACCAAAGTAATACAGGCTCACTAACTGACTACCATCACCCAGTAAATCAGGCTGTTGATGTTTTATTAGCTGGTGAGCCAATTTGGCAGTCATGTTAAATTCATCAGCATTGAAAACTTTTGACTGGGCGAAAAGTGGTGCTGCCCAAAGTAGGTTAAATATTACAAAAATAACTGTGATTTGCTTTTTAAACATTGAAAGTAATAGCGTCCATGCCAAGTGATTGATCACCGAATCTCTATTTAGAGAAGTCAGGTACCCGCTCTGTCACTACTTTTTTATTTAGGTAAGCTTCTAAATCCATCATTCCGTAGGCTTCGAATTCGTCGATAAAGGTTATGGCTGTACCCTTTGAGCCAGCGCGCCCGGTGCGGCCAATGCGATGAACATAGTCTTCCGGATCATCGGGCAAGTTGTAGTTAAATACATGGGTGATACCGTCTACGTGAATACCACGGCCTGCAACATCGGTTGCAACCAGTACTGTATTATCTTGCGCTTTAAAGCGTTCTAACGTTTTAACACGTTTCTGCTGAGCCACTTCTCCGCTCAACAACATGGCTTTAATGCCCATGCGGTTCAGACGGTCAGCTAAGTCACGAGTTGTATCCCGACGATTACCAAAGATAATCGCTTTATTCACATCAGGCTGATTTAGCATATTAACTAAAACTTGGTCTTTTTCAGTGACTTGTAGACTGTAGAATTTTTGATCCACAGTGTCAGTTGCCACAGACTCTGGTTCAATTTCAACTTGTCTTGGCTTATGGGTCCAGCTTTCACTTAGTTCAACTACATCGTAAGGATAAGTAGCACTAAACAATTGAGTTTGGCGAGTAGACTTGTCAGGTGTTGCCCGAATAATGCGTTTTAGGTCAGGAATAAAACCCATGTCTAGCATACGGTCGGCTTCATCAATTACTAACATCTCTACCTGATCAAGGAATACCACTTTTTGCTGTAAAAAATCCAACAAGCGGCCTGGTGTTGCTACTAAAATATCTACGATGCCGTTCTGTAATTGATCACGCTGTTTATCATAATCTACACCACCAACAACGGTCACTACATTAAGCTCGGTATGCTTACATAACACTCTTGCATCAGATGCAATCTGCATAGCGAGTTCACGAGTAGGTGCCAATACTAACGCTCGTGGCTCACTAGAAAAACGCTCTGCTGGAGTAGTTGTTAATAGTTTTTGTAATACCGTGATTAAAAAGGCAGCTGTTTTACCAGTACCTGTTTGTGCCTTACCAATAATGTCGTGGCCAGCTAGGGTAATGGGCAACGATTCAGCCTGTATAGGACTGGCAAAAGAAAAGCCTAAGTCTTGAATCGCTTGCATTACACGAGGATCAAGATTCAAATCATGAAAGCGAGTTTTACCCTCTTCAGGTTCTACTTTGAAAGAAGCAGGGTCCCACGGAGCTTTGGGCTTTTGAGCCGGTGTGTCTTTTTTAGCCGAGGCTACTTTTTTGGCAGGTCCTTTTACTTTTGTATTAGGGCCTCTGTGCTGTTTTGGATTGGCTTCTTTATCCGCTCCTTTTGTTTTATTTTTAGACTGGTGTTTAGACGCATCTTTAGGCGCATCATTAGACAATAATCGTTTAAAAAATCCGATTGGCATTTATAGGTCTTCCCGTTTAAATTCGTTAGAGCTTAAAGGCTCGTTACCACGGTAATTTGCGGCTAATGATTCAACAAAAATATTGGCTCGTTGTGGCAACCCATTCTTAATATACGTTTGGGTTTGCTGCCATATTTTGTCTTTAAAAGTTTCTGCGGCCTCAGCTGCGGCGCTTATATCACCACTTAAGTTATCTAGGCTCACATTGAATTGAAAGTTGGCGGCTTGGCAGAATATCCATTCCAAAGCCTGTGGTTTAATTTCAACCAACTCAAATTCTTTTTGCTGCTGCTCAGTTCTACCATCGGGATTATACCAATAACCAAAATCCAATAGTTTTCGTCGCTCGGCACCGGCAATACTCCAATGGCTTATTTCGTGTAATGCACTGGAAAAATACCCATGAGCAAAAATCACACGATCATATGGGTAATCCTCACTTCGAGGTATATAAACTGGCTCGCAGCCACCTCGTACCAGTTCGGTAGCCAATCTCCCTTTAAAGTCTTTATTAAAGAGTTCTATGAGCTGTGAATAATAATGCATAACCGCGTAACAACCTACTAACAGGATGGCTTTATACCAGTTATGTCTCACTGCGGCCAGTTTATAGGCATTTCGGCCTGCATTTGGCATTGCATTCCTAAAGAATTTGATGATACTGACGTTCACCGATGTTTAGTGGTTATTTTGTGTCTTAATAATCCCGTTTCAGTAATCGTTTTAGTATTAATCTTGTATAGCGTTGTAATCATGAGAAAATCGTTTTACCAGCAATCCAGACCACTATTAGTACTGATGTTGCCAATACTTGGTACCCAACTTGCGCAAACAGGTATGGGTGTAGTCGATACTCTTGTGGCTGGTTTAGCTGGGACTGTGGATTTAGCCGCTATTGCAGTAGGAAGCAGTATTTGGATTCCTATTGTGCTGATGGTGTCGGGAATTATGGCTGCAATAACGCCTTTAGTGGCTCATGCTGAAGGCGCTGATAATAAACCTGAGTGCGCTAAAGTACTGCAGCAAGGTTTGTACTTGTCTTTAATAGTAGGCAGTCTTTGCATGGCACTTATTATCTACTCTACTCGCCCTATTATGGAATTTATGGGTGTAACTCCAGAGATCATGGGACCCACTGAAGAATACCTTGTCTACATTGCTTTGAGCTTACCCGCCATTGCCATTTATCAAGCGCTGCGCTCTTACAACGAAGCCATTCATATTACCAAACCAGTTACTGTTATTGCCGTGGCTTCTTTATTGCTAAATATCCCTTTAAACATGGCATTTGTATTGGGCTTTGGGCCAATAGAAGCTATGGGTGGAGTTGGTTGTGGGCTTGCAAGTATGATCATATTTTACTTAGCGAGTATCGCTCTGGGTTTATTTACCTTTTTTAGTTCTCGTCATGGGGTAATCAAACCGTTTAAAGATTTTTCTAGCCCTAATCTACCGGCCATGGGCCGTATCTCATTTATTGGGGTTCCCATTGGATTAGCTATATTTGTAGAAACCAGCTTGTTTTGTGTCATCGCACTATTAATTGCGCGCTTAGGCCCAGACATTATAGCGGCACATCAGATTACCCTTAACATCTCGTCATTGCTATTTATGGTACCGCTGAGTTTGGCCTACGCTCTTACCGTTTTAGTAGGTCAATCCTTGGGCCAGTCAGATCCCGTTAAAAGTCGGGTAATTTGGAAGAATGCGTTAATAGTTGGCGTGATTTTATCCAGTTGTAATGCGGCTTTCCTGTTTTTTTTAAGAGACGTAATTGTTGCTGTTTACAGCAGTGACCCAGCCGTAATTATAATGGCTTCGCACTTATTAATTTATGCCGCTGTTTATCAGATTAGCGATAGCACACAAATTGTAGCGGCTGGTGCGTTGCGGGGCTACAAAGATACCATGGTGACTTTAATGTTAACGGTTATTTCATTTTGGCTAATAGGTTTGCCCGTGGGTTATTATCTCGGCTTAGGCCAATCGACGCCCATGGGAGCAGAGGGGTTCTGGATTGGCTTATTGGTAGGCTTAAGTGTAAATGCTATATTGCTTCTGACTAGATTAAAAATCGTTACCAGGCGATTTTTATCGTAACACGCCACAGCAATTAAACCGCTGGCCAAAATTAGCCATGGCACCAAAAGTGCCTTGTAGAACTAAAACTGGTTACATTATGAAACAAACATTCACTTAATCCGCCAACAAACTACTTTGTTGGAATTAAGACCTAGTTATTTATTCTAAACTAATCAGAACAACCTATAAATCCCACCTATACTCAAAGTTAAGTGCAGGAAGCAGTCGTTACTTAGCCGGAGTTTATATGGTCACAAATGCCGAAGTTATTGATTTTAGGCAACATCAAAAAATCGCAAAAGCTACAATCAACCGTATCATTCCTGAGAATGACGGAATCGAAATGTTATACAGCAATGACAACAGCGAGCAAATTTTCAGTCTTAAAGTTTTATGCTGGGCACAATGGGACGATGGACAAATAGATGGAATGGTTCCTTGGCTTAACAGACTGGTGCCATGCCGTTCATTAAACGATCCTTTAGACGGTCGTTGGGAAGGATATTTGGACCCAACTACTGGTAAAGTATTGTTTGAAGCTCCTGCATATAAGTCAGAGTTTTTAAAATCAAGCTCAAATTATTACTCTACAAAGCATGAGTCTGCTGCCGATGTAATACAGGAAATCCCTGATACAATTGGCACTCATGCCGTGTTCAGTCAAGACCAGTTTGAAACGTTTAACATTCAAGAAGTTCACAGCTGGCGTTTATATAGTGATGGCAGCATACTCGCCATGGCCATTGATAAAGAAGATGTGTGCTGCACTCCTGTATTAACGGGTGACGAATGTTTGTACAGCACACAACACAAAAAAGATTTTCATTACTTTTTTCAACATTCTATTGCCAATAAGATCAAAGCCAGAGACCCTGATGCTTTAGCCGCAATGGCACACTTATCTAGTAATTCACAAACATAACGTTTTTGAAGTGTCCCTATTAAATTTGGAGCCTAAGCTGGAATTAGTTTGGGCTTTCCGCTATTTTATCTGTACTACTACTATTGCAATTAAACGGACTTAACTCTTATGTTTCACATCAAGGACGAATATACAAATGACCTTGAAGTTAATCCTTGGTTAAGATTTCGTAATCGTATTATTCGTATTATCATTAGCCCATATCATTTAACTAAATCTTTGTTTTTAATTACTGGGGCCTTAGTTTGGATTGGACTAATCGCATTAATAATCACAACTTTCTCATTATTAGGCAGTCTGCCCCACTTTAATGAAGACGGCTTTAATGCTGCAAAAGTAGATACTCAAGCAAAAATTGCGCTTAAACTAGAAAATAAGAATGCAATGGCACCCTATGCATGGACGTCTATAAAAGACATTAACCGAGAATTGCTCTATGCCATTGTAATGAGTGAAGATGGAGATTTTTTTAGTCACCAAGGTATAGATTATGATGCACTTATTAATGCCTTAGGTGAAAATATAAAGCGCAGAGAATGGAGTTTTGGTGCCAGTACTATTAGTCAGCAAACAATAAAAAACATTTACCTAACTGAAAGTAAAAACCTTTATCGAAAACTTAAAGAAATTATTAGTGTGCAAAGGCTAGAGCAATCATTAAGTAAAAATGAAATACTTGAACTGTACCTCAATCTAATTGAATTTGGCCCAGACATATATGGCATAAGTGCAGCTGCTAAATATTACTTTAATACCAGTCCTAATAAGTTAAACGCGGCCCAAGGGGCTTTTTTAGCGCTACTTATGCCAAGCCCTAGAAAATATCATTTTACAATATTTCAAAACCAACATTTAGCCAATCGCCACAAGCGTAAATACAAGCGTATATTGCAAGATATGCGCTACAAAGAGTACATTAGTCCCAAGCAATATAAAAAATATATTAAGTTTTCTTTCTTTAAATAAAAAACCAACTAATTTTACGCCATACCAACCATTAATCATGTTTACTTGATATAGCTTCTTGTCCAATATTTTTTGATCAGTAAACTGTTGTTTAATTATCCCCGAATAAACATAAAAATAATAATTGAAACTGAGGAATGAGGCGTTATTGCTGCAGCAGCTTTAGATGAAGAGCCTGACCTAATTACCTATTCAATTAAGGCTATTGTGAATAAAACCACAGACGAAGTTATTAATACCTATTTAATCGGATACGGAAAAAAAGACTACAGCCAAGATATGAAAAGCATTGCAATTTATCAAATTGGCTTAGTGTACATGAGCCGCTTGAATGATAACCGTGATGATGAAAAAGCCAAAATGTACTTTCAGCGTCATTTAATAGAGTTTCCATACAGTATTTTACATGAACGGATTGAAGAACGATTAAAGACTATTAACGATAGAAAAAGCTTAACTTCACACCCATCTCAACAGCAAATTATCAACCAAGCTGATAGAGATTCAGTTACAGCACAATAATTTTAAAGAGTTTAAAGTTTAAGGCGCTGGATTTGGAAACATCTGGTGAACTGATTCGATAGCCTCAAATATATTGTCATCTAATATTACGTCTATGGATGCAATATTTTCTTTCAGCTGATCTAGGGTTGTGGCGCCAATAATATTACTGGTTACAAAAGACTGTTGATTAACAAAAGCTAAAGACATTTGCGTAGGGCTTAAATTAAATTCTTTTGCTAAGTCAGCATATTTTTCAGTAGCAGCAATGGATTCTGGATTTGTATAACGACTAAAGCGATCAAACAAGGTTAAGCGACCTGCTGCTGGTTTATCGTTTATATATTTACCTGTTAGCATGCCAAAGGCAAGCGGACTATATGCCAGCAAGCCCACCGACTCTCTGTGTGAAATTTCAGCAAGACCCACTTCAAAACTTCTATTAAGTAAGTTGTAAGGGTTTTGGATTGAAACTGGTTTAGCAAAACCATTCTGTTCGCAAATAGCTAAAGCCTTCATTACGCCCCAAGGTGTTTCGTTGCTGAACCCCCAATGGCGAATCTTGCCAATTTTAATCAATGCATCCATTGCGGCTACTGTTTCTTCTAATGGAGTCTGCTCTTCTTGTTCATTGACTTTATAACCTAACTGCCCAAAATAATTAGTGTTGCGGTCAGGCCAGTGCAATTGGTACAAGTCTAAATAGTCGGTTTGCAATCGAGTTAAGCTAGTATCGATAGCTTGCACTATTTGCTCTTTACTTAGACGCGGTCCACCACGAATATGACTTAACCAATCTGCTGGTCCAGCCAGCTTGCTTGCCAGAATAATCTGGTCACGATTAGCCTGTTTGGTCAACCAAGTGCCTATATATACTTCCGTTAGACCCTGTGTGTCTTTGGTAGGCGGCACAGGGTACATTTCTGCTGTGTCGATAAAGTTTATGCCTTGGCTTAAGGCATAGTCTAATTGCTGGTGGGCCTCTGTCTCTGAGTTTTGCTGACCCCAAGTCATTGTTCCTAAGCAAATTAAGCTTACGTCTAAATCTGTATTACCCAGTTTACGAAATTTCATACTGTAGCCTGCTTAATAAAAATAGTAGTTTGATAATATTGAGCTTATGGCCTGCTGACAACCCATAAACGATCGGCAATGCACAAAAGATAATGTACAAAAGACAATGAAGAAGAGAAAATGAATAACTTGCTCCACAAAAAAACCAGAGCAAGCTCTGGTTTTTTTGTGGGCTAAATTATTTGGCTAAGTAAAGTCACATTTAGTCTTGAACTTTACAATTACGCCATTCACAGCGTACTAACAAAAATGATTTATCGGCACATACTGCCTCTAAAACTTCATTTGGTCCATCAGACTTCAGCGATCGAACCTTTGGTCTAACACAGCCTTCGCGCTTAACCAAACGCTCTACAACATAAGCGCTGCGAGAGAATTTTTTGTTTTGCTTTTCTTCAATCTTACTGATATTTAAGTAATGATCTTTGCCTTTAGCATCATTTTCTTGCTGAAATTTTACTAGCAATGGATACATTTCTCCGTCTTCACGTAAATCCATTGAGCCATCTTTGTAGTCAGCCATTAAATCTATACAAGTGTTTTCCTTATCGCCACCTTCAAGAAGCTCTTCAACGTTTCGCTCGGCTTCAGCCACTATGTCAAAGGTTAACCCCATTGCCAGGCGAGCACCGGTTTCTTGGCGGTCATTGGTTAAAGATACAAAGTTATAACTAAGCCCATAATCAGCTGCTTCAACCAAGGTGGCATTCCGCTTCCACCAGCTACGTTGACCACGCCAAGCGGCCTGTTTGGCTGCAATACTTACCTTGCTGCACTCTTCGGCCAATTTACGCACCGTCACGTCAGTTACTAAGGCGTATGTAATTGCCTGTTCGGCAGGGGCTCTAGACACACTGCTGCATGCTGCTAGCGACACTAAACATGCGGCTATTATTAGTCGTTTAAACACCGACTACTCCTTATATATCAATTATTATTTTAATTTAAGACTCATTCTAGGCTTGTTACAAGCCTTCTATCCAATGAATCAGCTGTTGTTGGTCAAACGGCCATAACAAAATTTGATCTTTATTTAGCAAGGCCCTTAACACTGGTATTTTCACACCAAATTCTTCAACTAATTTTTCATCACATGCTATGTCTATCTTGGTAAAAGCAGCACCTAATGGGGGGGCTGTTTTTTGTACAATCTGCTCTGCTAAATCGCATAAATGACAGCCCAATGTGCCTAAAAGCTCAAATTGTAATGGTTTAGACATAAATTATTACACTTTTATAGTAGTTGATCTAATTCAACTGCACTTTAGCATGATGACGCGCAATAAAAAACGGGGACCAAACATAGTTTGCTCCCCGTCTAAAAATGTATGCTGTGGTTTACTTTTATTGGCTTTCTAATGCATCTAACATTGGTTGAAGCAACGAAGGCATTTTAGCCTGTGTATCCATTTGCTGAAATAAATTATCCAGTAAACTCCTAGGGTTTTGGAAGCTACTGGCTTGCTCGTAAGCGTCTTTTACCCCTTCGGCAAAGTCCGCCAATGGGTCAGCTAAGCCTTTAGGCAACGAAGGCTTCGCATAATTGGTCATGGCATCACCACTTGCCGACCCATACTCTTTACTGCTGCTGAAGCTTTGTTTTAGGTCTAGACTAAACTCTGCAATTTGATCTGCGTCACTGGTTAGATCCATTGCCATATTAAATGCGGTATCTAGATCCCCTGTATAAAATTCTTCGGCTAAATCATTTACCTGAGACATTAGACTTTCTAATGCCTTCATTTCAGCTTCATTTAAATCCCCTTCTACCTGAAGGTTAAAACCAGAGGCATTGTTTTCTTCACTGTAATTGGCATAAAGTTCATTACCATCTACTTGGGCGAGTAGCGCCTGCTGAAACGACTCTTTGTCGCTCATGGCAGTAACTTTAACCACATCGCCTTCTTGGGTAGTTACTTCAAATTCAAAGTTGTTTTGAGTGCGCTCGTAGCTCTTAAAGTATTCGGCGCTGTCTAACTTACGAGGCGTTATTTGTACGCTTTCTGGATTAAACGTTTTATCGGAGAGGTTATCTATCCCCTTATAAATACCGTCTTCAGCAGCCGTAATTTTTTCCCCTAAAGGTTCATTTAATTTATTCACTGCATTTATCTGTTCACGAGCTTGTGAAAAACCTTTTTCTACACCGCTTTTAGCTGCCTCAAACATGCCTTTTAAGTCTTCGTCAGACGCACCATTGTCCCGTGCTTGATCGATTCGCTTTGAAATTTGATTCATCACTGTGTCTATAACCGCTTCTACATCGAACACAGATTCGCTTTCTTTAACCGATTTTTCCGGTGGTAGCTCAACACCTGCATTTTCTTTAAGCGACTGGTTTAGACGTTGATTAGCAAAGCGGTCTTGATCAAATTGCTCCTGGCTATTGGACTTTGGATTGGCCGTTAGCGAATACAAAGAGGTGGTATTAAACAATGTAGAGTTAAATGAAAACATGGCTAACCTCTATGCAGCCTACTCTGGCTGTTATGAATTTGGACAAGATGCGATAGTATTTAAATATCCTATAAACCTTTAACGGCTTTCATAGGCCAGACTTTAGCTAAAAATTTCAAAGCTGTTAGAACAAGTTGCACCATAAATAGATAAAATCAAAAGATTAGGCTATAACGAGATAATAGCGCAGATAGCATTTTTGTCTATTTTGCCTGTCTAAGCTGGTTCTGCTTATTTTCCCTATGGATAATTGTTGGACAATCTAACGTAAATATTAAAGAGTGTTAATTTGCACCACTAATAATTAAAGACCTCATAATTATCGCTTATTAAGATTATTTACATAAAAAATAACAATATATGGCATTACTATGAACAACCCGTCTGCTGCTAGTCGCGAACTGAGAATTTAATCCCCGTTTTGAGTCACCAAAATACCATTGGTCTAATA
>JBLHVV010000068.1:0-16752 GCA_047628755.1 Crocinitomicaceae bacterium
TTAGCTTCGTTTCCAGTAATCAACTGGATCTCGCCCCATATGATGCCTCGCTACTTAGTAAATAAAACCATTTATAGCGCTTATGAAAACGAAGACTTAGTAACAGATGAAGTAAAAGAACGTTATTTTGATATGTTACAGCGTCGCGGAAATCGCCAGTCATATGTGCGACATTTTGTGAATATGCGTCACATGACCGATGACACTGTGGGAGAACAGCTGCAAGATGTAGTTGTGCCTACGTTATTAATGTGGGGGGCTGAAGATAAATGGATTCCACTGCATGTAATGCGTAACTTCCATCGTGACTTACCCTACAGTGATTATTTAGTGTACGAAGGGGTTGGTCATCTTCCAATGGAAGAAGTACCTGTGCAAAGCGCTCGCGACGCCAATAACTTTTTTATGGCCGAGTTAAGAAAGCCTTCTGAGCACACACAAGAAAGTGAAATTAAATTCTACGATACTAAAAAGTATGATTTCAATATGGGCTCTAACGAAATCGAATAGTCCCTTCATTTGCCTGCAACATGCCTAGCAGTGCAGGTTAGGCATGTTACAATCGCGGCTCATTCTATTTATTAACGGTTCACCATGTCTGAATCTATCTTTTGGTACGACTTTGAAACGTTTGGTGCAAATCCTATTTGGGACAGGCCGTCACAGTTTGCAGGTATTCGTACAGATTTAGACTTAAACATTATTGGCGAGCCCGAAATGTTTTACTGCCGTCAGGCAGACGATTATCTTCCGCATCCAGTTGCCTGCTTAATTACCGGTATTAGTCCGCAAGTATGCCAGCAAAAAGGCATGCCCGAAGCTAAATTTATCGAGCGCGTTAATGATATTTTTAGCGAACCAGGCACCTGTGCGGCTGGTTACAATAGCATTCGATTTGATGACGAAGTCACTCGTCACACACTCTACCGCAACTTTTTTGACTCGTATCAGCGTGAATGGCAAAACGGCAATAGCCGCTGGGACATTCTAGATATGATGCGGTGTGCTTATGCACTGCGACCTGAAGGCATTAACTGGCCGAAAGGTGAAGACGGCAAGGTTAGCTTTAGGTTAGAGCTGTTAAGTGCTGCCAATGGCATTTCCCATGAAAATGCCCACGACGCATTAAGCGATGTTTATGCGACTATTGGATTGGCTAAATTGATCAAGGACAAACAGCCTAAGCTGTATGAGCATATTTTTAATTTACGCCGCAAAGAAGTGGCTGCGCCACTATTGGATATTGTAAGCAAGCGTCCGGTATTGCATATATCGGGTATGTTTGGGGTGGACAAAGGCTGTGCAGCGGTAATGATGCCGCTAGCGGCTGATGCTAAAAACAAAAATGCCATTATGTGCTTTGATCTAATGGCCGACCCAACCCCGTTATTCGAATTATCGGTAGAGCAAATTCAACAGCGTTTATTTTCTACAAAAGGTAAATTAGTGGAACTTGGCTTAGAGCGTTTACCAGTTAAAAGTATTCATATCAATAAATGCCCAGTGGTATTACCGGCAAAAATGGTTCAGCCAGAAATTGCTAAGAAATGGGGTTTTGATGGAGCTAAAATGCGTGAACACGCCGCTATTATAAAAAATGGCCCCGACTTAACAGAAAAACTCCAAGCGGTTATGACTCGAGAATTTCCACCGCAAAGCGATCCTGATGGCATGTTATACACAGGTGGATTTTTTAATCACACCGATAAAAACTCAATGGCCATGATCCGCGAAGCACATCCTGAAGCGTTAGATGATATTCAGCTGGGCTTTCAAGATGGTCGCCTAGAAGAAATGTTGTTTAGATATCGTGCAAGAAACTATTTAGAAACCTTAAGTGGCGACGAACGGGAACAGTGGGAAGAATACCGTAAGCAAAAACTGCTTGGCCCAAGTAATGGTTACAATTTAAATTACGAATCGTTTGCTAAAGCGATCAATGAAGCGGCACTAACAGCACCGCCTGAAAAACAAGAAATATTGCAAGAATTGGCCACTTATGCAGAGAGTATTTATCCATATTAGAAAAGTTTGTATGGTTACTTATAAACCCAATATGGCATTGATTTTAGGCTGCAAGTGCTTAAGTATCAGTGGCTGAGCTTTAGCGGTAGGGTGCAAGCCATCAGCTTGAATGTATTCGCTGCGGTTGTTTGCGGTTATTACATTTAGTAACGGGGCCAGCATAAAGGGCTCAAAAGCAATGTCATTACTCGCGGCTAAATTTGCAAAGCTAGCTTCAAACATGGCGCTGTAACGGCGGCCATAATTGGCAGGCACTTTAATTCCCACTAATAAAACCTTGGCTCTAGCCATTAAGCTTTTACTGATCATGGCTTGCAGATTTTTTTCCATTTCAACAATAGATAAGCCCCTAAGACCATCGTTAGCCCCAAGTTCAATAACCACCAGCCTTGGTTGTGTAAGTGCTAATAACTGATCAGTCTGCCTAACCCCTTCGCTAGACGTTTGACCGCTGATGCTGGCGTTATAAACTTTGTAAGGATGCTGGTTAGCCGTTAAGTCATTTTGTAATAGTACAGGCCAGCTTTCGTGAATTTGAATGCCATAGCCCGCGCTTAAGCTGTCACCAATAATTAAAATGTTGTCAGTGTCAGTTGAAGGTGACGCAGAAGTATTGGCCATAAACGTAAATGGCAGCAAGGCAATTAGCAGTATTGATAATAAAAAAGGCATGATTATCCGTAATTAGAGTCTAATTTAGACATGTATTTTAGGTTCTATATTAGATCTATACGATGCTTAACATCAAACAGTTTATTTTAGAACGGCATAAGTCCCTTCAAATTCTACTGCTACCTTACCATTGCAGGTGATAGAAGATTTTAACGTGATTAAACCTTTACCATGGCGTTTAAAGCCGTCTATAAAATGTTCAATAGCCTCTTCGCCGGGACTTTCACACACAGCCATATAATCGGCATCCACTGGCGCTTTATATTTTATGCTGCCAGAGGCCACAACTTGGTTTCCTTGAATATTGGCTTCTATGCTTTTTAAATAAGCAAATCCCCAGCAAGCCATTACGCAAGCATTATACAAACTGCCACCAAAAGCGGTTTGCTTGTCGTTAATGTTGGGCGCTAACGGGGCTTTTAATGAAAGACTTTTACCATTGTAACTATTAACGGCTAAACCCATATAGTCTGTAATGGGCAAGTGAGTTTCAAAAAATGTTTGTAGCTTTTGAGAAATGTCAGGCATATATTTATAGTAGGTCAATTATTTTCTTAGCGGCATTATACGGGGTAATTTCGTTTTCTAATACGGCTTGTTGTAGCACTGGCAGTGACTCTTTTACATCTGGGTGCTGATTCAATTTCATTTCTAACATTTCATGGATCAGTTTTTTCATCCAATCTTTGTTCTGTCTGGCTCGTTTGCCATTAAATGCGCCATTTTCGTTAGCCAATTTTTGATATTCACAAATCATCTCCCAAACATCATTAATGGCGCGTTTTTCCATGGCCGAGCAGGTTCGAACTTGTGGCTGCCAAAAGCTATCAGTGCTTAATAGCTTAAAAGCACTTTTATAATGAATCAGGGTTTGCTGGGCTAGATTTAAACTTTCACCGTCGGCTTTGTTAATAACCAGAGCATCGGCTAATTCCATAATACCGCGCTTAATGCCTTGCAGTTCGTCACCAGCGTTGGGCAGCATTAATACCAAAAAGAAATCCACCATGGCAGCCACTTCGTATTCGCTTTGTCCAACGCCTACCGTTTCAACTAAAATCACATCGTAGCCAGCGGCTTCGCATAACAGCATAGACTCACGAGTTTTTTGTGCAACGCCGCCCAAGGCACCTTCAGAAGGACTGGGGCGAATAAACGCTTTGTCTTCACGGCTTAGCATTTCCATGCGGGTTTTATCCCCAAGAATACTGCCTCCACGGATAGGCGAGCTAGGATCAACGGCCAGCACAGCCACCTTTTTACCCAAACTGATTAAATATAAACCAAAGGCTTCGATAAACGTAGACTTGCCCACACCAGGAATGCCAGTAATGCCAATACGAATACTTTTGCCGGTTTCAGGCAGCAGTGTATTAAGAACATCTTGAGCTTGTTCGCGATGAGTATTTAGCTTGCTTTCAACTAAGGTAATGGCTTTGGCTAAAGCGCGACGGTTACCCGATTTTAATTGTTCAATGTCTATCATTCATATTTCCAAAATGGAAAACTCTGCGCGATCATTATACATGTAGAAGTCGAGCTTGCTCGACTTCTACAATTGTCTTTTTAATTTTGTGCTTTGTTTATCGCGTCTAAAACACTTCTAGCTGATACTGGAATTTTTGTACCTGGGCCAAATATTCCTTTCACACCTGCATCCCAAAGATAGTTGTAATCTTGCTTAGGAATAACGCCCCCGGCCACAACTATTATATCGTGGGCCCCTAACTTTTTAAGTTCGTCTATTAAGCTAGGCACCAATGTCTTATGCCCCGCAGCCTGTGACGACACCCCTACCACGTGCACATCGTTTTCAACCGCTTGTTTGGCTACTTCGGCCGGGGTAGAAAACATTGGGCTTAAATCTATATCAAAGCCCACATCGGCAAAGGCTGTGGCAATCACTTTAGCGCCACGGTCGTGTCCGTCTTGTCCCATTTTACAAACTAGCATGCGCGGACGACGGCCGTATTGTCCTTCAAAGGTTTCTATGTCGGCTTTAATTGCTTGCCAGTCAGCGTCATCTTCGTACGGTGCGCCATAGACGCCGCTAATGGTACGAGACTCGGCTTTATAGCGTCCAAACTCTTCTTCCATGGCGTCTGAAATCTCCCCAACAGTGGCACGTAAGCGTGCCGCTTTTATGGCTAAGTCTAGCAGGTTACCCTTAGCACCTTTAGTGGTAGCGGTTATGTTGGCCAATGCTTCCGTTACTGCAGCCGTGTCGCGGCTGGATTTGATTTCTTTCAGACGTTTAATTTGTGATTCACGAACCGCCACGTTATCAATTTCTAGAATGTCTAGATCGTCTTCTTTTTCTAGCTGATATTTGTTAACACCCACAATTACGTCTTCGCCACGGTCTATACGCGCTTGTTTTTTAGCGGCACTTTCTTCAATGCGCAGTTTTGGTATACCTTGCTCAATGGCTTTGGCCATGCCGCCATTTTCTTCAATTTCTTCAATTAATGCCCAGGCTTTATCAGCCATTTGCTGAGTTAAGGATTCCATCATATAAGAGCCACCCCAAGGATCAGCCACCTGAGGAATACCTGTTTCTTCTTGTAAAATAATTTGGGTATTACGGGCAATACGGGCACTGAATTCAGTGGGAAGCGCAACGGCTTCATCCAGCGCGTTAGTGTGTAACGACTGTGTGCCACCAAATACAGCGGCCATAGCTTCTACTGTTGTTCTAACCACATTGTTGTAAGGGTCTTGCTCGGTTAAAGACCAGCCAGACGTTTGCGAGTGAGTGCGTAACATGGACGACTTAGGGTTTTTAGGATTAAAGTCAGCCATGATGCGATGCCACAATAAACGGCCCGCACGTAACTTGGCAATCTCCATATAAAAGTTCATGCCGATGCCCCAAAAGAAAGAAAGGCGAGGAGCAAATGCATCTACATCTAAGCCTGCACTAATAGCGGTGCGCACATATTCGCGACCGTCACTTAATGTATAGGCTAATTCCAGCGCGGCATCGGCACCCGCTTCTTGAATGTGATAACCCGAAATAGAAATGCTGTTGTACTTAGGCATGTTGTTAGAGGTATAAGCAATAATATCGCCAATAATTTTCATCGACGGAGTAGGTGGGTAAATATAAGTATTGCGCACCATGAACTCTTTAAGAATGTCGTTTTGGATTGTGCCCGACAGTTTATCTTGCGATACGCCTTGCTCTTCAGCAGCCACAATATAGCTGGCTAAAATTGGCAGTACGGCTCCGTTCATAGTCATAGAAACCGATACTTTATCTAGAGGAATTTGGTTGAATAATATTTTCATATCTTCAACCGAATCGATTGCCACACCGGCTTTCCCCACGTCGCCGGTTACCCGGTCGTGGTCCGAATCGTAACCCCTGTGTGTGGCCAGATCAAAAGCAACAGACACACCTTGCGCGCCCGCTTTTAAATTTTTACGATAAAAAGCGTTAGACTCTTCAGCCGTTGAAAATCCTGCATACTGACGAATAGTCCAAGGGCGACCAGCATACATGGTGGCCATTGGCCCACGAACATAGGGCGCCATACCAGGGAATGTATTGGTGTACTCTAAATCTTTTACATCGTCTTTGGTGTAAAGGACTTTTATTGGTACGCCTTCAGGGGTGTGCCATTCCATTTCCTCTGGCGTTAAGCCTTTCATTTGCTTAGTAGCAAGAGCGGCCCATTCGTCGTATGTGTATTTTTTATCAGACATAATTAATGTTCCATTGGCTGACTTAATTCTATTAGAACGCCATCGCATGATTTTGGGTGGATGAATATAACTTTACAATTATGTGCACCCATAGATGGGCCGTCTGATAAAAACTCATATCCCTTTTTTGTTAAGCGTTCAATGTCGGCTTCTATATTGTCTGTACGAAAACAAAGATGATGCATGCCGCCACCTTTTTTATCTAAATACTTTTGAATTGGGCCTTCCCCCTTTAATGGGTGAACCAATTCAATTTGAGTATCGGTTAAAGGAAAAAAAGCAGTGCTTGTTTTAGCAGATGCTACGTCTTCTTTACCATTAAAATGTAAGCCAAAATCTTCCATAAAACGAGTAATGGCTTTGTCTAAGTTGGGTACGGCTATGGCTATGTGGTCTAATCCAGTAATCATTATATGTTCTCTTTATGTTCTCTTTATATTTATTAGCACATGGTTTTATACCATTCATCACAGACTGTCTAAAAAGTTACCAGTTGCTACTTCGCGACGTTGCTTAATTTCTTCTGGTGTTTCTTCAATAAATATTTCATCAGGAACAATTTTATACAGCGGTTGGCCCTTTTTAATAATGGTGCCATCTATATCTAATAAAACTTTTTCAATGGTTCCAGAAAACGGCGCATATATTTTGTTAAACATTTTCATAACTTCAACAATGTAAAGCGGATCGCCAGCGTTAAAGTGGCAGCCTTCTTCAACAAAGGCAGGCATGTCTGGAGCTTCGCAGCTATAAAACATACCACCAGACGCGGCAAGAATCTCATCGCTTTTGGCCACTGGTGGTGGCACCAATACTTTGGCCATTTTTACCTGAAGGTCTTCGTCAGTTAAATTAGCTGGTATTTCGATGCTTAAGTCGTCGTTTACTTTTAATTTAAAAAATCCAGTGGTATGTGCCAATGAAGGTAACATGCTTAGTATTTCTGTGCCCGCTTGGTAGCCAGCGTGGGCAGCTTGAGCTTGTGCCCACAGGTCAGAATCAATTCCACTGGGCGCTTCACCGGCCAGTGTCTCTTGCGCTACCGTAAAATCATCGGTACCCAATTTTTCTTTTAACGAATCATAAAAGGCCACCGAATCCATTAACACTTGGTTGTCATGATCCCAGATCATATCGGCTGCAGGTTTTTTATCGCAGTAGTCCATGTTCAAATAATGATAAGTATCAGCTAATATTCTAATTGGATTAGTATTCCAAACCACTTTACCATTTTCTATAGAGAATTTATTCTGGTTGACAGAAAGCCAACCTGCTAATAAATGCGGTTGCTTTAATAACATGCTAATAGGGCGGGTTAGCAAGATTTGTTTACGGGCAAACACGGCTTTAAGCGCTTGCTGATGTTCTTCGTTAGACACAGCAGAAATTGCCTGTTCACAAATATGATGATAAGCAAAGTTAAGGTCTAAATTATTAGACGCTTGTTTTAACAAACCCACAGATGTTAAGTAAGGCACAATAAAATTTGTGCTTGGACGTGCATTAATATTATTGCCCAAGAACCAATTAACTAAACCATAATGGAATTCAAGGTTAGTGGCTAAATCTTTTCCGTTTAACTCGGTTACACGTAATACTTCAGCCATTTTTTGATAAGTGCTGGTTCGGTCATCACCTATGGTCAGCAGCAATGCGATGTTTGAATCGTATGCACCGGCTAAGTGATATTTCATAAATACACGCGTATCAGGGTTGTGCATACTAATACCTTGATCGTCACGGATTTCGCCAAAAATTGGATCAGACCAATTTTCTATGACACCACCTGCATGTGGCTGTAACGCTTCGTTGGTGGCGTTCATACGGGCTTCTACCGATGCCTTGCTGCGTAAAATTCGTTCTGGCTTTGGCAGTCTAGGCCCGTGTGCTGCCAATAACATCATGGTTTCTACTAAAGACTCAACAATAAAATATTCAGACGGATTGTCTGGGTTTATGAATTTAAGCTTATAACACAACTCAGTAACTCTGTGCTCCACTTGAATACGAGTATTCATTTCCATAAAATAGTGAGAGTCACCATCAACAATGCACTCGAAAGTCCCCAGTGAATCTAATTTTACGGCCTCGCCAAAAACAGCGGCTTCTTTCTCCATTTGCTCTAAAATATCCAAATCTTTTTTTAGTTGCACAGCTTCGGCTGGCTTATTAGCTTGTTCTGCAACTTTAATGGCATGGGCTAATTCTTCTTCGGTAACAGACACCTCTAATAATTTTTGCTCATGCATTTGTAACGAACAGTCACGGCCACCCATGGTCATGCACCATTGGCCATTACCAATCACTTGAATTTCTTGGTGACGGGTTGTATCAATGTTCATTTCTATTAATACGTTTTTATTGTCTCCCACACCATTGGTTTTTAATTCAATTAAACATTCTAAAACCAAAGACGGAACAACCTCTACGGCTTTTTCTAGCTTCTGTTCTAGGGAGTCTCCTTGGTACGAATTAACAGACTGCAATATGCGCTGACCTTTACCACCGCCACCAGCAATGGCTTTTAAGCGAAAGCGATTATTAGGTTTTTCGGTAAGCATGCGCTTAGCTTCAACTTGCAGCGCCTTGCCAATGTCGGCAGCTACAACAATGTCTATGTTGGCAGAATAAGACGCAGCTAATAATGCGAGCGCTTTTTCTTCATCGTCTATGCATGTTGCAAAATCTACCGTTAAGTCATTATCTTTAGCACATTGCTCTAATCCGTCTTTGCCGTATTTATTGAATAGAGCAAGACTGGTGGCATTGTTCACCCCCGGAGTAACTGACACGCCTGTTTTTAATGCAGTACGCTTTGCCTGGTCTTTCATTCCAGCTGAACGCTGAGTATATGAGCAAGGGCCTATAAAGTTTAAACCGGCTGTTTCCATGGCTTCTACCATTTCAGCATCTTCAGACATAAAGCCATAGCCAGCAAAAATTGCGTTATAGTCATTAGACTGGGCAATATTTATAATTTGTTGAATACGCTGAGCACGTTCTTCTTTATCGGCACCTGAATAGTCCGGAACTCGGTGAATACGTTTTGGGTCAGTCAGCTTACGCAGTTCAGGTGCTAATGCGTTTTGATAAGTAATAGAATCTTTTTCTGATAAAAGAATACCGTATGTATGAATACCCATCTCATCAAAAACATCCATGGCTTCTTTACGAATAGGCCCACGGCAAATAATTAAAGGGCGTATGTGGCTGCAATTGAATGTTTGAACCCATTCGCTAAATGCATTGGCTAATTGGCGGTCTTTATGAATAAGCGGATTGTTTAAATAATTATTATTTGTCATATTTTTTGCGAGCAAGCTCGCTCCTGCGAATTTAGTCATTATATTATTGTTCTTAGAAAAACTCACGCTGAACAGAAGTAAACGGCTCTGGCGTATAATGCTTTAAATGAAACGCCATATGCTCTGCCAATACCTTACGTAAATCACTGGGCATAACAATTTGTGAAATACTGCCCAAGCTTAGTGCCTCATTTGGATTCATTAATTCTTCTTCGTAGCGCTTGGCTAATAAAGCTTCTTGTTCAGCTGCCCAAATGGCGGTTTGTTGTTGCGCTTTTACGGAACTGCGAATAGCGCGTAATTCATTTTTGTAAACAAATTCAATACCTGCTGGCCCCATTACCGCTGCACGAGTAGATGGCAACGCGATAACCAAGTCGGCACCGGTTGGGTAGTTGTTGTAAGACGCGTAAGCACCGCCGTATGCATTGCGTAAAATTAACAAAAAGCGCGGCGTGCGTAAGTCTATAATGGCATCTAGCATGGCGCGGCCAGCTTGAACTATGCCACCTGCTTCTTGGTCTTTACCTGGGCGGAAGCCAGTCGTGTCTTCCATAAAAATAACAGGAATATTATAAAGATTACAAAAACGAATAAAGCGCGCGTTTTTATAAGCAGCATCAATATCAATCTGTCCCGAACCAACAGCCGAGTTGTTAGCCACAAATCCAATAACATTGCCTCCCATACGGCCTAAAGCGATAATGGTGTTGCGAGCACGGTCTGGCTGAACTTCTAAAAAGTCACCATGGTCACAAAGCTGTTGAATAATGATGCTAACATCCACTGGTGTGTTAAAACCACTCGGACTGTTAAATGCTTTTTTAAGTAAAACGTCAATATCCCAAGTTCGGCGATTGATAGGATCAGACGTTTTTTGAAACGGAGCCAGCTGACTGTTGTTGTCAGGTAGATAATTTAAAAGTTCTTTCACTTTTTTAAGTGCGGCCACTTCGTTTTCTACTACAAAGTCGGTGACCCCCGTTTGCCCATGAACCCCTGGTCCACCCAGTTCGTCGGCGGTCACATCTTCACCTAAAACCGACTTAACAACCCCTGGTCCCGTTAATCCAAAAAACGTGTCGTTGGGCTGAATTAAAAAACTTCCTTGGCGTGGCAAGTAAGAACCACCACCAGCGTTAAAACCAAACATACACATAATTGAAGGAACAACTCCGCTAATTTTGCGTAATGCGGTAAAGGCTTCGGCATAACCATCAAGACCACCAACCCCAGCCGGTACATAAGCACCGGCCGAATCGTTCATGCCCACAAGTGGAATGCGGCGCTTACCAGCCAATTCAAATAAACGGGCTAGCTTTTTACCATTGGTGGCGTCCATAGAACCGGCGCGCACTGTAAAGTCGTGACCGTAAAGAGCAACATCGCGACCATTAATTTTCACAATAGCGGTAACGATCCCAGCGCCGTCTAGGTTTTTCCCCCAGTTTTGAAATAACACCTTTGGGTCTTCGTCTGTCAGTACCGACATGCGCTCCCAAATGGTCATGCGGTCTTTACTGTGCTGGCGAGTAATAGCTGCAACACCAGCGGCTTTTTTAGGGCGCTGAATTAAGTCATAGCCTTTTTTTAGGCTTTCTTCATAAAGACCCGGCTCGTAACTGGCTTGGCCAGGAATGCTAAATACCACTTCTTTTTCTTGGCCAAACGGATTGTTTAGCGACACTTGATGGAGATTTTTGGTGTTGGATTTTGTCATGTTGATCGTCTACCCAGTTTCGTAATAGGCCTAAACCTTGAGCGCCGCTTTATAAAGGCTTTAGCCTTATATGATGAGATATAGGCTTTTTACTCAATGAGGCCGAATAATACGGTATCAATAATAAAATAGTGACTAGATCATATAAGGGAATGTCTAGTATGTGAATAGCCATAAATCACACAAAAATCATACAGATAGTGGTTAGGCCCAATTGAAATAGGGGTTTAAAGCAAGTGACCCTAAAATATAGGGACAAAATAAGTAATTTAAAATAGACATAACCGCGCTATGGTATGGCGAGAAAGCTCACAGCAATAGACATAAACGTTTAAAGATAATTTTTTCGCAGTAAGTAGGCTGTATTAATAAACAGACTATTTAGTGCGAAGTAACAGAAGCGTACGCGTTTTCACTGGAACCTATAAAAATATCTTACAAAATCAGTGTTTTATTATAGTTGCTTGTTTCATCGCTTAGCCTTGCAGGTAATATGTTTTAGTAAAGAAACCTCTAACAAGTTTATCAACGAACGCCACTTCCTGGTTAGGCAGTCTAAAGCGTGGATTCGCCAAAGGCTGCCCGCTATAAAGGCGTCATACATACAGTTATAAATAAAGAAAAAATCAACTACTGTCCTATATCTGGCACTAAAGTTAATGTATAACAAAGCAAAGCATTCTGCTGCGCTCGGCCGCACTTCGTCTGCCCATGCTTGTGGCATGATGCTTTAAAAAACTAACTACATTACTAAGGTATGCTTTTATGAATAGATTTTCTCGGTGGACATTTATTTTAGCCTTAACGGCTTTGTTTTGCATAATAAGTGTGGGATGTGCATCTAATGAGTCTAATTTGAAGCACATTAGTAAGTTTGAGGAAATCCCAGTAGCCTTTGAACATATATGGGAAGAAAGTACACATCCATTCAGTGGCGCTGCCGTCATTGACGTAAACAGCGACGGGAAAATGGAGATATTCGTTGGTGGAGGTAAGGGGCAGGCAGATGTATTGCTTAGCTACCGCGACAAACAATTAGTCGATATTATCGACGATTCAGGTTTATCCAGTCTTTCTGCAACCTACGGTTCTGTATCGATTGATATCGATAATGACAGCGATGTCGATCTAATTGTTGCTAGGGACGATGGTCTTTATCAATACCTCAACCAACAAGGGAAATTTATCGGAAAAAAAATCCCATTGGCATTACCCAACGATTCGGTTCCTTTCAGTGTAGCCGTATCAGATATCGATCATGATGGTGACGCAGATTTATATGTTAGTGTTTTTGTTAAATTAGCCAAATTTCGTAGTGGTATTTTTAATGACCCAGAGCATTCAAAGCGAAATATATTATTATTAAATAACGGTGATTCAAGTTTCACAGATATTACACAGTCATCTCATACTGCAGGTAAGCAAAACACTTTTTTATCTGTTTTTTCAGACCTAAATAATGATGGATGGCAAGATTTAGTTTTGGCACAAAATACAGGCGAAGTTGAGATATTTCGTAATAACAAAGATCGAACATTTACCTCAATGCCAAGTAATTCTGACTTTGGTTATTGGATGGGATTAGCCGTTGGTGATATTGATAAGGATGGTGACCAAGATCTTTTTTTTAGTAATATAGGAGGTTCAATTCCTACTTTCTTAACAACGGGTGATATTGCCGACAATCAGCAACACACACAAGAATGGTTGCTATTGAGAAATGATGGGGAATTCAAATTTTCGGATGTTTCTAAAGAATACAATTTAACAGGCGAAGGGTTTGCTTGGGGGGCCGTATTCGAAGATTTAAACCTAGACGGTCATCTAGACTTATTGGTCGCACAAAATTATATTAAATGGCCAATACATAAACTATTCAAACTTTCGGCACGTAATTATTTGCAAACACCCACGGATAATACATTTCAGCATTCTGATGCATTAGGTCTTAATAACCCTCATTTTGGTCAATCGCCTGTTATTGCAGATTTAAACAACGATGGTAAACCTGATGTTTTATGGCTTAATATGAATGGGATGGCAAAAGCTTTTCTGAACCGCTCAACGGCTAACTTTTTTGCGATCTCGATTAATGATAAAGCGAGTTTGCTAGGGACTCGACTGCGGTTAGATATGGCCTCTGGGGAAAGTTATACTCGTGAAGTCGTTACTAGTACAGGCATGTTAACTGACCAAACGCCAAATATAGTGTTTGGTTTAGGCGAAGATGAACAAGTAAAGCGTTTAGTTATTATGCGCACTGATGGATCAACAGAAATCATTGAATCAGCTGACATTAATACTGAGATACCATTTCAAGTTGAATAAATGCATTACAAAACCAATTAACATGGTCATTCTCTAGTATCGATGCATTGTTAAGTTCATAGTTAAAAATATCGCATTCAATTCGCAGTTCTACCGTGCCCATAGTCACGGTATTGCCTATAATCTCTATGGCATATCTGAGTTGATGTATATCCTACTGTATTCTGTTAAATTCAGTATCGTATATTAATACAGCGTTATGCTGAATAAGGAAATTATGCAGAACTACTCATGGGTTTATGATCAATCTGGTATTGATTGGAATAAATTATCAGATTTATATCGCATTGCACCTCTTGGAGATAAAGCCCCCAATGACCTAGAAATTGTATTTTCTAATAGTCGATTTAAATGTTTTATTTTTGAAGACACTAAACTGATTGGTGTGGGTCGTGCATTAGCTGACGGCCTTGATTGCTCGTACATCTGTGATGTTGCCATACACCCAGAATACCAAGGTATTGGCTTGGGGCGTGATATTATTAACAAATTAATCGAGTTATCTTTTGGCCATAAAAAAATAATATTATATGCGAACCCTGGTAAAGAAGGGTTTTATAAAAAGATTGGGTTTAAACAGATGAACACTGCTATGGCTATCTTCACTAACGAACAGCAAGCGATTAAAGTTGGGCTGCTAAGTTAAATATATGAATTTAATAAAAATATAACAGTAGCTGCCCTAGAAACTTCTGGCTGGGTTGGGATATTTTAATTTAACAGATCAGTCATAGAAAGGAAGGATATAAATGTAGATGAAGCTCATAAGATGATCATTATAATTAGAATATTAATTGAAGCTAAGACGGCTTAAAATAGTATGGCAGCTGTCACTGTATTTTTTATAATTTAGTTGGTATTACTATTAATCGAGTTAAGTCTATATACACTTTATTATGCAATAGTTTATTAAGTCTATTCAGTCTTAAGTGTATTCCAAAAATATTTACCAATACCAGAATCGAATACTTGGACTGTAATAATTTAATAAAAATATACTCACATAAAAAAGGATTAATATATGAGCAATATAATTATTTGGTTACCAATAATAGTGATAATTATTATAACGATAATTACTCGTAAAAAGGCTTCAAGTATAATAACAAAAATCCCATTCATTAAAACAATCTCTGTTGTTCTAGGTTTTGGATTAGGATATTTCAACGATATAATTATTCCAGATAAGGAACCTGGAACTGTTTATATTATTTGGTGGGTTGTTGCGGCAGTGGTAGTCATTACAATTGTTGCCCTTGAAAGTGAAACAGACGACAACGATGTTAAGCCCGATGAGGGCTCAGATCCAAAACCTGATGCTGGCCCCGATGGTGGATCATAAAGTTTAGCCTATGAAAGCAAAGTCATTTTTTGCTTTCATATTACCTTATTACTTTCGTTCACATATAAGACAAACCTTCATATGGCAACTTTATTATTCGGCTTTTTTTAAAAAGCAGGTAATTACAATCTACACGTTATATTATTTCTTACAATATTCATTGTTTTGTCGATTTAAGCCTCTATAGAAAAAATTGTGTTATTTAAACTTAACAATAGGTAATTATCATGATTTAATCATCCTCTTTAAACTGAAACTAGGTAATTATTATGATTGGATATGTCACGATCGGTGTTAGTGATATGGATAAGGCTAAGGCTTTTTACACAGCGCTTCTAGCAGATATGGGTGCCAAGCTAACGATGGATTTGAACCGAATTGCATTCTTTGGCACCAAAGCCAGTCCGTCTATGCTGAGTATTTGTACTCCCTTTAACGGAGAGTCACCGCTGCCTGGCAATGGAAATATGGTAGCACTGACACCTGGATCTAAAGAAGCTGTTGATGCTTTGTATAAAAAAGCCATCGAGCTGGGTGCAACTTGTGATGGTGAGCCGGGTCAGCGCATTCCTGATGTTTTCTATGGCGCTTATTTTCGTGATTTAGATGGCAATAAAATCGCTTTTGCGCATTTTGGCTAAACTTTATAATGTAATGTAAAAAAGGACACTGTCCTTTTTTACATTACATTATTGGTATATTCTGTGTTTGTTCAAAGTACATTTCTGTTAGTTCCCATTTGCCATTAGTACGTTTAAGCTTAACGATTACCGGCAGGTTTTTATTTTCACCCTGTACATCTAGTATCAATTTCGCTTCCCCTTCATCGTTGTAAATAGACACTGTGCTAGTGTGGCCTACATTAATAGTCTTTATTGGGCCAATTAATTTAACAATTGCTTCTTGCTCATAAATTTTCTCTTTAGCCAGTTCATAAGCATGTGACTGCTTGACTATGATTTGCGACAATTTCATAAAACCGTCTTCAGAAAAATCTATATCTGGCAGGCTAGGCGTAAACAAATAAAAGCATACGATAAAAAGTGCGGCTAGCCCTCGATGGGACGTTGCCATACTCAAGTCTCTCTTTACTTGAGTCTTAGCTAAGTAATCTCCAATTCGGCGCTTACTTGAGCTTAGCACCATAACCAGAGTTTCAATTGGCCATGCCATTAAAGGAATGTTGCGTAACAATGTACGGGCAGGAGACGCAGGTGTGCCTGATTTGTGCATCACCCTAATACCCATTAAAATTTTACCAAGGCCAGTCCCTTTAAAACCATCTTTATTAGCAAAAATAATAAAGCCAAAAAAGGCAATTAAAGTGGGCAGATTAAAACTGTTTTGAATAAACGGCGAATCCCAAGGGGTTTTAAATACAAAAAACGTAAAGTAGGCACATAGTGATGTTAAGTAGCCATAAAACCAAAAATCTATCAGAAGAGCACAAATTCGGCGTTTTCGTGAAGCGATGGGGAAATCCATTAATATGTCCTGATACAAATTAATAAGTACAATCTAGTAAGTATATTAACCAATTTTTTATGAAAAATCAGGTATGAAATATTAAATCATTGATCAGTGATTAACATGCATTAAGCGATGAGGTTTTGGTTAAGATCAAATAGATACCCGCGTTCGCGAGTAAGACG
>JBLHVV010000069.1:0-16745 GCA_047628755.1 Crocinitomicaceae bacterium
CGATAAATACTTAGAGACCAAATACAAAAAAAGTTCGCAGCAATTTAATGTGGCGAACTTTTTATTTTATTGAGATATTTCT
Organism: Crocinitomicaceae bacterium; assembly: GCA_047628755.1. Classification (GTDB taxonomy): domain Bacteria; phylum Pseudomonadota; class Gammaproteobacteria; order Pseudomonadales; family Oceanobacteraceae; genus Bermanella. Next base: position 83 of record JBLHVV010000069.1, read on the forward strand.
AACATCAATTCTTCATACAATTTAAGCTTTTTTACGGCCTTTCACATATTTCCAAGCCATAGTTGCTGGGCCAGAAAGTGCGTAAGCTAAAAACACACACAGTAGGACTTTCGCTGGGTCAATAGACACCACAACAAACACCATGACTACTGCAAGCATAGCAACAAATGGCACCTTACCTTTAAGGTCTAAACCCTTAAAGCTGTGATATTGGAAGTTACTTACCATTAAGATTCCAGCCAATGGCACCAAGAACAGCATAATCCAAGCTACATCTGGTCCAGTTGCGCCCATTTCACTGAAAGCCCAAACAGTACCAGCAACAATAGCCGCTGCCGCAGGACTGGCCAAACCAGTAAAGTAGTTTTTATCGGCTGTATCAATTTGTGTGTTAAAACGCGCTAAACGCAATGCAGCGCCCGCCACATATATAAAGGCCGCTACCCAGCCAATTTTACCTAAGTCTTGTAATGCCCAAGTAAACGACACTAATGCCGGAGCGACACCAAACGAGACCATATCGGCTAAAGAGTCGTATTCGGCACCAAAGTCACTTTGCGTATTCGTCATACGCGCCACACGTCCATCAAGACCGTCTAAGATCATGGCAATAAAGATGGCAATAGAAGCCTCTGAAAAGTTACCATTCATTGAAGCCACAATGGCATAGAAACCAAAGAACAAAGCACCTGTAGTGAAGAGGTTTGGCAACAGGTAAATACCCTTGCGACGTAAGCTTTCTTTTTTAGTGGCTGGATCGTGCTCTTCAGTCAATTCAACTATCTTTTGATCTTCAGTTTTACTCATTACAAATAGGGCCTTATTTCTTTATTTTTCGGCATTTTATGACAAATCTAACAAAATTGCGCGCTAACTTCCGTCATATAAAAAGACATTCTTATTATACATACAATTATTACAGGCTAAACCCTCTAAAATCAGGGTTTTAACGAGTCTTCACTGGCCTGCCAAAACGCTTGAACTAATGGGTGTGTTAGATGCTGGTTGAGCACACACAACCCCACCGAAAAAGGCTCTAGTTCTGGATGCACATTTAACACTCTTACTTTTTCGGTCATGGGGCTATTGATTAATACCAGCTCTGGAACCACACCGACTCCAAACCCTAACGCCACCATGGCAACGATAGCTTCGTGCCCAGAAACCTGACCATAAACAGTAGGTTTAATACCTTGGGATTTAAACCACCTATCCACCCTTGTGCGAGACAATCCAGTTTCGGGCAATACCATAGGCACATTAGACCAATCTATTTCTGGCTGATTAATCTCATCTAATACGGGCCCCATTTGATTTGGGCCAATAAAAGACAGTGGAACCTGAGTAATTGGCTTGAACGCTAAACGCGACGATAACTGGTCGGGTCGAACCGCTATAGCAATATCTACCTCACCTTTTAAAGCCATGTTTACAGCTTGGGCCGCATCACCTGTTCGCAGTCGAATATCCACATTAGGATGACGTTCACGAAACACAGCTAACAGATCTGATAAAAAGCTATAACTGGCGGTTACCGAACAGTATAAACTTAACTCACCTTGCAGCTCACTGGTTTGAGTATGTAATTGACGTTTAAGCTGCTGATACTGCTCCAGCGTGCGCAATGCAAATTCTTTAACCTCAGCACCAGGCTGAGTTAAGCGTACCTCTTTGCGATCCCGCTCAAATAACCGCTGACCCAATTCATCTTCTAAACGCTGCACAACACGGCTAATAGTAGACGCCGATGTATGGCATTTTTGTGCAGTTTGGCCGTAATGCAAAGTATCGCTGAGAACAATAAATTGAGATAAGTCTTTGAAATCCATCGAGTTCACATACCCGTTATAAAAGTAATACTGGCTAGGGTACAGCTTGTTGCATTTTATGCAACGGTGTATTTCAAATATCGCGTTTTACGCAACAGCCTTTTTTGCCTACAATTCAGCGGATTTTAAGATTCCCTTCCTATTGGAGATATAAAGATGGGCCAGAATTATTTTAATACCCTTAACCTACGCCAACAACTAGACCAACTTGGTCGCTGTCGTTTCATGGACCGTAGCGAATTCGCTAATGGGTGTGACCTTCTTAAAGGCAAAAAAGTGGTTATTGTTGGTTGTGGCGCTCAAGGCCTTAACCAAGGTTTGAACATGCGCGATTCTGGCTTAGACGTTTCTTACGCTCTACGTGATTCTGCTATAACTGAAAAACGTCAATCTTGGAAAAATGCGGCTGACAACGGCTTTACTGTTGGCACTTACAAAGAACTTATTCCTACTGCAGATCTAGTTTGTAACCTGACTCCTGATAAACAGCATACTGATGCAGTTTCAACTGTTATGCCTCTTATGAAGCAAGGCGCTACTTTAGGTTATTCTCATGGCTTCAACATTGTTGAAGAAGGCATGCAAATTCGTGAAGATTTAACCGTAATAATGGTGGCGCCTAAGTGCCCTGGTTCTGAAGTACGTGAAGAATACAAACGTGGTTTTGGTGTTCCAACACTTATGGCCGTTCACCCAGAAAACGATCCTAAAGGCGAAGGCCATGGCATTGCTAAAGCTTGGGCTTCTGCCACTGGCGGAGATCGTGCTGGTGTGCTTGAGTCTTCTTTTGTTGCTGAAGTTAAATCTGACCTTATGGGCGAGCAGACTATCCTTTGCGGTATGTTGCAAACTGGCGCCATTCTTGGTTACGAAAAAATGGTTGCTGACGGCATCGACGGCCCATACGCTGCAAAATTAATTCAGTTCGGTTGGGAAACGGTGACTGAAGCCCTTAAGATTGGCGGCATCACTAACATGATGGATCGTCTATCTAACCCAGCTAAAATCAAAGCGTTTGATATGGCTGATGATCTTAAAGTGCTTATGCGCCCTTTGTTCCAAAAACATCAAGACGACATCATGACGGGTCATTTCTCAGAAACTATGATGGCTGACTGGGCAAACGATGATAAAAACCTTTTAACATGGCGTGAAGAAACAGCCGAAACTGGTTTTGAAAAAGCGGCTCCTTGCGATGTTGAAATTGACGAGCAAGAATTCTTCGACAAAGGCATCATGCTGGTTGCCATGGTTAAAGCAGGCGTTGAACTTGCATTCGAAACCATGGTTGAATCTGGTATCGTTGAAGAGTCGGCTTACTACGAATCTCTGCACGAAACGCCACTGATTGCTAACACCATCGCCCGTAAAAAACTTTACGAAATGAACGTGGTTATCTCTGATACAGCTGAATACGGTTGCTACTTATTCTCTCATGCGGCGGTCCCTATGCTACGTGAAGAATTCATGCCTAACATTACTACTGAAGTAATTGGCAGAGGTTTAAGCCTAGAGTCTAACTCGGTAGATAACGCACGTTTAGTTGACGTTAACGAAGAAATTCGTGAGCACCCAGTAGAATGGGTTGGTCAAGAGCTTCGTGGCTACATGACTGATATGAAGCGTATTGTTGAATCTTCTAAGTAATTAGAAAATAAAACCATATAAAAAGCCGCTGCGGCAACGCAGCGGTTTTTTTGTGCCTGCAAACAAGTCTTGGCTAACAACTTAGGCCCGTTTATTAATACCCTAATTGTATACCATTGACATAAGACACCACTAACCACTAGAGTGATTACTCTAATATGAATGAGCATAGCCAAATGTCTGAATCTTCTATCTTGCAGCAGCCTCTCACGTTACCTTGTGGGCATGTAATACCCAATAGAATAATTAAAGGCGCCATGACCGAAGGCATTGCTGATCGCCATGATAACGCAACTAAGAAACATCAAACACTTTATCGCACTTGGTCAAAGGGCGAAACAGGAGTGCTTATTAGTGGCAATATTTTAATCGACCGCCGTTATTTAGAGCGTGCAGGCAATGTTGTAGTAGAAGATGAGTCTGGTTTACCTCAATTAAAAGCTTGGGTAGCTGCCACAAAAGAAGGCAGCAGTCAGCTTTGGGCACAGATAAATCACCCTGGTCGCCAATGCCCCCGGATGGTTAGCACAAAACCTCTGTCTGCCAGTGACGTGCAATTAAACATGATTGGTAATTTTGCTAAACCTAAAGCGGCCAGTCTTGAAGATATTCAGGACGTAATACAGCGTTTTGCTAACACCGCAAAAATAGTTAAAAAAGCAGGTTTTGAAGGGGTGCAGATTCACGCCGCACATGGTTATTTTTTAAGCCAGTTTTTAAGTCCTAATACCAACAAAAGAAACGACCAATACGGTGGTAGCTTGGAAAATAGAGCCCGCATATTATTAGAGACCATTGCTGCCGTTAGAGCCCAAGTAGGTGACAAATTTCCTATTGCTATGAAACTGAATAGCTCTGACTTCCAAAAGGGAGGCTTCACATTAGAAGAATGCGTACAGGTAGTTGAATGGTTAAATGGGGCAGGCATAGATTTATTAGAGATCTCTGGCGGCACCTACGAACAGCTAGAGTTTTTAAAAGAACAGCCCATTAGAGAAAGCACTAAGAAACGCGAAGCGTTCTTTTTAGAATACGCTAAATCGATTAAGGCTGTGGCCAAAATGCCATTAGTCGTAACTGGTGGATTTAGAAGTAAGTCTGCAATGGAAGAAGCTTTAAACGAAGGGATAATTGACGCAATTGGTATCGCAAGACCATTCTGCATAGACCCTGACTTTCCAAAAAACTTTTTCAACAATGAAATATCAGAACTGCCTAACGATGAAAGTAAACTGGTTATTGGCAATGGATATTGGGGGCCAGCCAGTTCTTCTAAGTCTATTCAGGCACTTAACAATCAAGCTCATGCCGGCTGGTACTATCACCAAATAGAACGACTGGCGAAAGGCCTTCCTCCGCAAGATGATTACTCGCCCCGCAAAGCGCTGTTCGCACATTTAAGTAAAGATATGGGAAGAGCTATTCTGCGTAAATTTTAAGCTTAAACTGGCCGTGGTAATCAAATACACCATGGCCAGTAACCCCCTACCCTGCCCACGTTTTTTAATGCATACAATATGGCCACTGTTAACGGCACAATTGGCCATTGGTGATAGCCGATCCGAAGCGTTAAAGTAGATTAAAGTAAATAAGACTATATCGGCTAATTCACCATTCATAAATACAGTACGTAATTCATTCAATAATAAGTAGAATAAAGGGTATTCCATGAGCACAGATGCATTTATATACGACGCCATTCGCACCCCTCGCGGCAAAGGTAAAAAAGACGGTTCACTGCACGCTGTAAAACCCGTGTCTTTAGTAGTGGGCTTGATGAAAGCCCTGGAAGAACGTAACAAGTTAGATACCAGCAAAGTAGAAGATGTTGTGCTTGGCTGTGTAACCCCGGTAGGCGATCAGGGTGCCGACATTGCTAAAACGGCGGCCTTAGCCGCTGGCTGGGATGACAAAGTATCTGGGTTACAAATTAACCGTTTTTGCGCATCGGGTTTAGAAGCTGTGAACATGGCCGCTATGAAAGTGGCATCAGGCTGGGAAGATTTAATTGTCGCCGGTGGCGTTGAATCTATGAGCCGTATTCCAATGGGTTCAGATGGTGGCGCATGGGCAATGGACCCTCAAACCAATATTCAAACTAACTTTGTACCTCAGGGTATTGGTGCCGACTTAATCGCAACACTAGAAGGCTTTAGTCGTGAAGACGTTGACGCATTTGCCGTTAACTCACAGAAAAAAGCTGCCAAAGCACAAGCCGAAGGCAAGTTCGATAAATCTCGTATTGCGGTTAAAGATCAAAATGGCATCACGATTCTTGATCATGACGAATTTATTCGTGCCGATACAACAGTAGAAGCCCTTGGTAATTTAAAGGCGTCGTTCCAAATGATGGGCAGCATGGGTTTTGACGACACGGCAAAATTAAAATATCCGCAAGTAGAAGAAATTAACCACATACATCACGCTGGTAATAGCTCGGGGATTGTTGATGGTGCTGCGTTAGTACTGGTGGGTAATGAAAAAATTGGTAAAGAACTTGGCATGAAGCCACGGGCACGAATCGTCAGCGTGGCGTTAACGTCTACTGATCCGACCATTATGTTAACCGGCCCAGCCCCTGCTGCTAAAAAAGCCTTAGAAAAAGCAGGTCTAACCGCCGATGACATTGATATTTTTGAAGTAAACGAAGCGTTTGCATCCGTCGTAATGAAATTTCAAAAAGAGCTAAACGTGCCTTGGGAAAAAATTAATCCAAACGGCGGCTCAATTGCAATGGGGCATCCGTTAGGGGCCACTGGCGCAATGATTATTAGTATCTTGTTAGACGAGCTAGAGCGTACTGAAAAACGTTACGGCCTAGCCACTCTTTGTGTGGGCGGCGGAATGGGCATCGCAACGATCATAGAGCGCGTTTAAGCTTTAGGAATTTACCGCAATAGCTTTAAAAAATAATTATAAATGAACTTATAAAAATAAATTAGAAATAAACCAGATAATATTTTTAGAAAAATAAGCAACAGATGATTTTTCAACTGGTTTATTAAAGGAAAAAATATGACAGAAGCAATTCGTTTTGAAAAAGACAGTGACAATATAGTCACGTTAACCATGGATATGCCGGGGCAAAGCGCGAACACCATGAATGGTGATTTTCGTGAAGCCATTTTAATCACTGCAGAGCGCATAGAAAAAGAGATCGATTCTATTAGCGGTATAATTTACGCATCGGCCAAAAAAACCTTCTTTGCGGGCGGTGATTTAAACGAGCTAATTAAAGCTCAGCCAGAAGATGCTGAAGAATTTTTTAACATGGTTGAAACCATTAAAGCGCCATTGCGTAAAATTGAAACTCTGGGTATTCCCGTTGTTGCAGCTATTAACGGAGCGGCACTGGGTGGCGGTTATGAGATTTGTTTAGCAAGTCATTATCGTGTGGCTATTAACGATAAAAAGTTGGTCGTAGGTTTGCCTGAAGTGACTCTTGGATTACTGCCTGGTGGCGGTGGTGTTGCACGTATGACTCGCATGCTAGGTTTAGAAAATGCTTTACCATTCTTAATGGAAGGCAAGCAGCTTAAAGTTGAAAAAGCATTAAAAGCCGGTTTAATTGATGAGATTGCTGATGACGCCACTGATATGATGACAAAAGCAAAAGCGTGGATTAAAGCCAATCCTAAATCTCAACAACCTTGGGATATTAAAGGTTATAGAATGCCAGGTGGCTTGCCTTCGCACCCAGCTCTTGCACAAAAACTGGTCATTATTCCTTCGATTCTTCGTCAAAAAACCAAAGGCTGCTATCCAGCACCTGAAAAAATATTAGCGGCGGCAGTTGAAGGTGCTCAAGTAACGTTTGATCAAGCCTGCACAATCGAAAGCCGTTACTTTGTTGAATTAACAGTGGGCCAAATTTCTAAAAATATGATTGGCACATTCTGGTTCCAGTTAAACGAAATTAAAGCCGGTGGATCACGTCCTAATGATATTCCAGCTTACGTGACTAAAAAAGTAGGTGTACTGGGCGCAGGCATGATGGGTGCTGGTATTGCTTATTCGAGTGCCATTCGTGGGATTGAAGTGGTGCTGAAAGACATTTCGCAACAAGCCGCCGATAAAGGCAAAGCCTACAGCGAAGCGATTCTTAAAAAGCGTGTTTCTCGTAAGCAAATGACCGAAGAAAAAATGCACAGCATTTTATCGCTCATTACGGCAACTCCTAACGCATCTGACCTAGAAGGCTGCGACTTAATTATCGAAGCTGTTTTCGAAAACCAAGAACTAAAAGCCAAAGTGACACAAGAAGCCGAGCAATTTATGGCTCCAGAGGGCGTGTTTGCATCTAACACTTCAACGTTGCCTATTACCGGTTTAGCAAAAGCGTCTAAAGACGATACCAAGTTTATTGGTCTGCATTTCTTTAGCCCTGTAGATAAAATGCCATTAGTTGAAATTATTAAAGGTGAAAATACCAGTGATGAAACATTAGCACGGGCATTTGATTACGTTTTACAAATTAACAAAACTCCCATTGTTGTAAACGACAGTCGTGGCTTCTTTACCAGCCGTACCTTTGGCACCTTTGTAGGCGAAGGCTTGACCATGTTGTCTGAAGGTATTCACCCACAGTTTATCGAAAGTGCTGCACTACAAGCCGGCATGCCAATTGGCCCATTAGCCATACAAGACGAAGTATCTATGGCACTCAGCCGCAAAGTGACTTCGCAGACTCGTTTAGGGTTAAAAGCTGAAGGCATAGACATGCCAATAAGTGAAGCCGAAGCCGTAACTAGCCGCATGATTGACGAGTTTAAACGTGAAGGTAAATCGGCCGGCGCTGGTCTTTATGATTACCCTGCTAAAGGTAAGAAAAAATTATGGCCAGGGCTAATTGAACACTTTGTTAAACCTGAAGTGACAATTACGTTAGAAGAAGCAAAAGAACGTATTTTGTTTAGACAGTCTCTTGAAACGTTACGCTGTTATGAAGAAGGTGTATTGACCAGTGTTCGCGATGCTAACATTGGGTCTATTTTTGGTATTGGATTTGCCCCTTGGACAGGAGGTGCGATTCAATATGTAAACCAATATGGCGTGCGTAAATTTTATCAACGGGCTGAAGAGTTAACTAAACAATATGGTGAACGCTTTGCGCCTCCGGCGATTTTAAAAGCGCAGGCTGAAAAAGACGAAGCCTTTATTTAAATATTATTTATTAAAGTAATATTACAGCCAAAAAAGCTCCCTTGCATGCAATGGAGCTTTTTTCCTATGGGACTTCTAGTATTAATTAATAATGTTGATGAACTAGAATCGTCAGGTACGTCAAATGAAATGATTGGTGATGCCAATGGCTCCATTCGAAAACGTTCATTGCATAGAGGATATTCGGAGTTATATTTTAGTGATCTAATATTATTTATGTCTTACAGGAGAACAAATTTTTGGAACTATGACAGAATTTATGTTGGACGCGGTTATTTCACCAACACAAACTTTTTTAATAGCTGCGGCACTGCCATTACAAACTGCAATTCCAACTTCTGGAGCTTCTCCGTCCATTGCAGCTGAACACTCAGCATCAAACTGTGCAGCTGCCCAACCGCAAGCTTTACCTTCCATTTTCTTTAATGTATATTTTGCTACTGCAACACATCCATTATGCATATCACCTGCTTGCGCGGGAACAATTGCTAATGTTAACGTTAACAATACAACTGTCTGTAGAAGTTTAAATTTATTCATTTAAGTATTACCTGTAACTTAGACTTATCAAGGCATAAAAGCATCTGTTTTATGCGTGCTCATTTTTAGAGTAGACAACTATTTTTATTATACAATAATGGATAATTTTCTACTCCGAAGTGAGGCGTTCTAAAGGCTAATCCTATAGAATGTAAATCTCCTTGCGTATTTTTTACCGTTGAATATCATTTTTTTGCAAGAACACCTTTTAAACCAGTCTGAATAGAAATAAGTCATTTAATATTCAAAGCCAATAGCTTTGATCATTCAAGATCACTGGTTGACTTTTAAGTATACGTTGGATTATGAAGCCAGCCTTGATAGTTCTGTTTTAAGCCGTGATGAAAACACCTGTTATTGATTCCGGCAGGTCGACAATCCAGTGAATGGGTAGTAATTGATGCTTCACGTAACCTATCGAATCCTTGCGCCTACTGTTCAGCTCAGACTTAAGCAAAACGGAAACGGTGGCGACACACACTCTTTAATTTGGGGTTTAAACAACCTAGGACTGCAAGCTAAAAAAGGCGAAGCCTTTGTTTAAATTACAACTTTAGGATAAAATTATGGAACATCCGTTCCATTTAATCGAAATTTCATTGCGCAAGTACCCGTAATGGGTGTTGTAAGGGGTATGACCTGTCTCACTACGCCTAGTAAAAAATAATCACAACCTCCTATTAGTCATCTATAATTGGATGATGTAATATTTATTTAATATCATTTGAAAGATGTGGGTTTAATGGTTCCAATCAATAAATCAAAACAAGCACTTCTAGCTCTTCTGATTTCAATCAGCGGCAGTAATGCTGTTGCTGATCATCAATATTTCGAACTTAGCTTATTCGAGCTACAAAATACCTCAGTAGAAGTCGCATCTTTATTCGAAGACAACAAACTAGACGTAGCTTCTTCTACGGCCAGTATTTCTAGAAAAAACTGGCAAGATCGAGGTGCGATTAGTTTAGGTCAGGCTTTAGAAGGAGTACCTTCTGTATTTACCAATAACGTTTGGGGTGGCAGTGAAGCGATCTCTATACGAGGGTTTGCAACCAAACTCTCTGTTAGAGGTGTCGCACAATCAATAGATGGCATCCCTTTAGGGTCGTATACCTATGCCAGCCCAAGTTACTTATTGCCTCGTGCACCACTTAATTTATTAAACCAAGTGGAAATGATCCGCGGTCCTGGTAGTACTCTTTATGGTAACGATGCTTTTCATGGCGTTATTGCCATGAAGCTTTATGCACAAGAAAAAAACCAAGGTGAAGCTATTATTCAAGCTGGGTCTCCGGGCCAATACGAAGTCACTGTGGTTAATAGCTATCACAATAATAACTGGCAGATCCATGCTGGTGGCAGCTTAACAAAAGATGGTAATCATGATTTAGACTATTCATTTACCGATGCTTATAGCCCCGATACAATCGGCACTGGCACTCGAGAACAGGGGTATGAAAACGTCAGCGGTTTTTTAAAAGTAAATAATGGAAGTCTAAGTAATACCCGTGGAAAGTTCAGCTTTACATTATTCCAAAATGAATTTACATCAAATGAATTTCAAGGGGTTGGCAGTGCGTTTTATCTAGGTGTTCCAAATTCGTTTTCCGTTGAAAGCCCTAATCTGGCTGGAGATAAAGATTCATCAAATAATAAAACTAAATTAAGTATTGTGAGCTTGGCTCATGAAATATCATTTAACCATAACCTACAACTTAAAAACCATATATACCATTGGCAAAGTGAACAGGAGTGGGCATTCGACAACAGTGAATATCCAGATGAGTTAATCTTCAGGCCTGATTTCGCGAATCCTGCCTTAGCTGGAACCACAGCTCTGTGCAAAGTAAACCAAACCAGCGTCACCTATAACCGTCTATATTGCCCGCATACTTTATATCAAGGTACTGAAGAATCTCGTACTGGCTTTTACACACAACTAAAGCAAGCAGAAAATATTTTTAATACACAATGGGTATTAGGGCTAGGTTTCGATAATATTGAAATTACAGATGGACGGTTTGAGCGTATTAATGAGCAAGGTGTCACATCTCAATTAGATATAAGCCCATACATAGGTAAACGAAGGGAACTGGGACATATTCTAGCGCAAGCAAGAACTGGGGTTATAAATGATCGATTACTTATTACCTATGGCGCTCGTTGGGATTATTACAGTGATGTAGACAATCATTTTTCTCCCCGCTTAGGGTTGATTTATAAAACGACAGATTCTTGGACTCAAAAAATATTATTTGGTCACGCCTATCGGGCACCAACAGCATTGGAACAATATGGTTCAGGCAGCTCTATAGGAGATATAAACCTAAAGTCTGAAACTATCGAAACATATGAGTTTATTAATATTTATCAAAAGTTAGATTTTGAAATTGAAGCGGTTATTTTTCATAGCAGTTGGAAAAATTCAATTTCATTTACGGGGGTTAATACATCGAGTGGCCCTGCTGTTCAATATAAAAATATATTTGAAAATAATACAAAAGGTTTTGAGTTGAGCCTCCGTAGTAAATTAGAAAAAACAACCGTAAATGGCAGCTTAAGCTTTACCGATAGCAGCAACAAAACAGATGAGGTGAACTATGTAGCTTTCCCGAGATGGCTAGGTAGTATTAATATTGAACAACCAATAAAAGAGACGCTTAAGCTAGGACTATGGCAGCGTATCATGTTAGCTTATCAGTTAAATGATGCTGATATCACATCAGAAAAAGAGTCATACTATCGGTCCGACCTCTATTTAAACTGGCAAGTAAGTCCAAGATTAAATGTGATTGCAAATATACAGAATGCATTTGATGAAAAAAATATTCTGCCTTCTTATTATGGATCTGAAGGTGGATTACTAGATTATGGTCGAATAATAAAGGCCAGTATTAAGTACAAACTCTAAAAGACTAGCAGCCCTTATAAGCTCACATTGTTATTAGGTTCTATTTAACTTAATCTCTTTAGGTAAGTTACTAATCAGAACCCCTAAACTTACTAACAACATAGCTCCCCATAAATACCAGCTAGATAGTTCATCTAAAAACATCACAGCAAAGGCACCTGCCAAAACGGGTACTAAAGCCATAAAAGACCCCATTCCTTGAGCACCTATTATTTTCACAGCTTTTACATATAGTAACATTTGAACAATACAGGCTAAAAACCCTTGGTAAAATACTTGCAGACCTATATCAAAAATCGATGCTTGAGAGATATTTTTTGGTAATGATATTAAGTAAATCGGTAGATAGGTAATGCACGTTATAAATGCCAATGAACAGGTAGCTTGCCAAGGTGTAATATGCCAGATATTAATGAGTACAGAATACAGCGCCCAAAAGAACGCAGATATGACAAAATAGATATCCCCTATGGGCATATTCTGAGATTTAAATATCTCACTATAAAATAATATAATAATTGCAATTATTATCATCCATAAACCTATAGACTTATTTCTTCCCAGCTTGGCGTTAATTAACACCATAGATATAATAGATACAAATACAGGAATTAAACCTGGTAATAATATTCCACCATGCAAAGCCGAACTTAGCTCAAATCCCTTAAAGACAAAAACAGAATAGGCTAGGCCGCCAATAAGAGCACTTATAATAAATTCAAACCTGAATAGATTAAACCGATAAAATATAAGCCAGATAGGAAACAATAAAACGGCACAGGTTACGTAACGAATAGCAATTACATCGTATGGTGTTAAGGCGCTAATCCCGCCTACCCTTGATACTAAAATAAAGCCTGACCATATAAGAACGGCTAATAGCGCACAGAATACACCTATTATTTTTTCATCTTTTATCATTTAAATAACTAATTCATTAAGTATTAGCAGATGATAGCAGTAATTCGCTCTTTTTAAACGATGAAAAAAAGCCGAGCATATAGCTCGGCCAGTTATTAAAGTATCATTGTTATACTTATTATTCTTTCAGCCCTGTTAATCTTTCAGTACTGTCAATCATCTGAGTATTTTAACTAAGCGGGTTGTGATTTAATCGTTAAATGCAATGTCTAATTTAAATACTGTTGTTGTACCTGAAACCTCATTCCCCACTGCAATGAAGTGCTCATTATTTCGTGAGAAATATTCGATAGATTCAGGACCTAAATCTCCAGCTGCTGGATTATAAGTATCATTATCACATTCGCCATCATCAACAACTGTACAAACATCAGCGGTAAAATCACGATTGTTTAGATAATCTAAAAACACTGGAGTTTGAGGATTTGAAACATCATAAGCTGCTACTCCACCTTGACGCTCAAGACCAATAAAGGCAATAGTAGAGCCTTCAATAACGGCCACTTCTATTGCTTCTGGTTCAACACCCTTATCGTCAGATCTATTATCATTTTCTTGAGCGTCGTTGCTTACATTAAAATGGCTTGTGGTATTTGCAATTTCAGATAACTGCGAACCACTGTCAAATACTAGGTCTCCAGCTTCATCCCAAATAGAGAACGAACGTGCACCAAATGTTACTACATTTTCATCAGCCGCAATGTCTTCGTTATCCATAATGACTTTAATACGACCAATGGCATTTTTATTAGTAATAATATCAGCACCATAGACTGATTCGTTCATTAATGGATGAGCTGCAGCAACGTTTAAATCTTTTGCGCGACCTTCATCTGTATACGAAATACAGTCGTCTAATTCATTGCTGTAGCTCGCAGAATCTTCGTCATCACCACCAACAGAATAATCATCACCATCCCATTCATGACCACTGGTGGCATCGCATATTTGTTGTGTGGTTTCATAAATATATTCACGCCCGTCGCCCTCATTAGCACTAATAACATAGTCACTACCATTGATGGTAAATGTGGTTATGCTGTCTGGCATATAATAACCCACTAACTGTGGATAGCTGTTTAGGGTAAAGACATCGTCTTTATTAGTTAAATCTAACTTTGCGTCTGAACCGCCATCGGCTACTGATGCCCAGCTTTTAACACCCAAACCCTTGATAGAATCAATCGTATTAGTTGCTAAATCAATAGTGGCAAAAGCATTATTTTCTTGTAAAGCAATTACAGCTTTATTCTTACCTGTAATGGCAACATATTCAGGCTCTAAGTCTTGTGCAACCGTTGCTCCATGTGGTGCAGGTAAACGTACACCTTGTAGTTCACTATGACGAGACTGCCCGCTATTAAAGGCTTCAAATGTGATCTGTGTAATAACTGCTTGGTCATCGCTAGTGCCATTTGAAATATCAATAACGGTAACCGAACCTTCAGGATCATTACTGTAGTCACCACTTGGCTCACCTTCGTTAGCGGCAACAATTTTTTTGCTATCACCTGTCATGGTAACCATGTCAGGTAATGCACCAGCTGCATAAACATTTATAAAACTTAAGTCGGCACTGTTATACAAAGCGATTACACCGTTACTCTGTTTAACGTCATTCTCAATGGCGATAGCGACCATTCCATTTTTTGCTACCACACTATTAGCGGCACCAAATGTGATTCCAGCTTTGGTTTGTGCTAAAGATAAATCAATAACACCCTCTTTTTGTGGCTTCCCTTGCTCATCGAAGGTTAGAACATCAATTTTTTTACTTTGTGAATTTACTACATAAATTTTATCTGTAGTTTTATCATACGAAACAATTTCAGCTGATGACGTTGCAAAGTCACTATCTGACACATGACTTCCCACTAACGAAAGGGATAGGGTTTCGACAGTCCTTATACTCTCGTTATCGTCACTGCCACAGGCAGATAGTAAACAAGCTATTGAAATGGCAGATACTAATGGTTTAATCTTCATATTTATTACCTAATTTTTTTCATAATCTACTGACTAAATATTACAATAGTATTTCGTTACCATGACAATTCTATTTCGAGAACCTATATTTATGGTTATAATCAATATTCAATTTATACAAATAACGAGTGATGAGAATAACTATGAAAATTTGGGTAGACGCTGACGCTTGTCCTGTAACCATTAAAGAGTTAATTTTCAAGGCGGCTAATCGGACTAAAATCTATACCACTTTTTTGGCCAATCACTACATGAAGATCCCACCTTCTCCTTACCTTCAGTTTAGCCAAGTAAGCCAAGGCTTTGATGTGGCAGACGACGAAATTGTGGCTCGCTGTGAAGCTGGTGATTTAATTATAACCAGCGATATACCGTTGGCGGCAGAAGTGATTGAAAAAGGCGGGCAAGCATTAAGTTCGCGCGGGGAGCTATTTACCAAAGAAAACATTGGCGGCCGACTTAATATCCGTGACTTTATGGACACCATGCGGTCTAGTGGCATACAAGGTGGTGGGCCACCTCCGTTAGGCCCACAAGACAAACAAAAGTTTGCTAACGAATTTGATAAAATTTTAGCTAAAGCAGTGAAATAATAAAGTATGCTTTAAGCATGTCACTTTATTACTTTGTTACTTTTCCAGTGATCAATAGTGCTTTGGCTAAATCCGGCTTCAATTAATACGCTAATACTATCCTCTCCAATGGCGCCACCAGTGTTTTTGATTTTGCTAGGTTTATAAATTGGGTTAGATAATTGAGTCAGTGTCTTATCATCTGTTACCTTGGCTTGAGACAACCAGTTACGATCAATCGCGTGTGGTTGTTCTGACGCTTCTTTTAAGGTTAATACGGGCTCTACACAGCAGTCTAACTTAGCAAATATAGCTATCCAGTATTCAAATGATTGACTTTGTATTTTATCGCCAATGGCTTGTTTAAATTGTGCAATGTCTTCTGCTTTCTGGCTGCCTGCCTTACCAATTAAGTGTTTAATTTCTAACGCGTCGCACAATTGCATTAAAAACTGCGGTTCTAACGAACCCACCGACATATAACGTTCATCAGCCGTTTCATAATAATCGTAAAAGCTACCACCATTTAACATGGTAGCTTCTGCCAAGGGTTCTACCTCACCACCTAACATACCAGACGCAAACATGGCGTTTAGGCTAAACGCACAGTCGGTCATACTAATATCTAAATGCTGCCCTTCGCCTGTTTGCGAGCGTTGAATTACCGCCGCCAATACACCCATAACAGCATGGTGTGAACCACCCGCAATATCGGCTATTTGTACAGCTTGTGGCACCGGTTTTTGATTTTTTCGACGGCTGTAATCGGCAATGCCCGATAAGGCTAAATAATTGATATCGTGTCCTGCCCGATCTTTTAATGGCCCTGTTTGACCATAGCCAGTAATAGAGCAATAAATTAATTTAGGGTTAATTTTTTTAAGACTGGCGTAATCCAAACCTAACCTGGCCATAACACCTGGCCTAAACTGCTCAACAACCACGTCGTACTCAGCAATTAATGCATGAATTATTGCTAAAGCTTCAGGATTTTTTAAATCTAGCGCCATGGCTTTTTTATTTCGATTTAAATAGCTATGAGCGGCACTGTGCCCACTAATATCCATAGGCGGCAATGCTCGCACTAAGTCAGG
>JBLHVV010000070.1:0-16625 GCA_047628755.1 Crocinitomicaceae bacterium
GTATAAAAATGGAACTATCAGTAGAGATCAGCAAATACCCATTAACTGAAGATTACATCCCTGCCATAAAAAGCTTTATCGATCGCTTACAAGGCACTGAAGGTTTAAGTGTTGTTTGCAACACCATGAGCACCCAAGTATTTGGTGATTACGATTTAGTCATGGATACAGTTAAAGCAGAAATCAGAAAGTCTTATGAGCAGTTTGGTAAAGCCATTTTTGTTTGTAAATTTATTGGTACAAATCTAGACCCGGCTTTAAATCCTCACGGTACAGATTAAAAATGGCAGTAAAATAATCATGAATCAAACAGAATCAACTTTTACCGATGATTTTATCCAAGGTGCTATTAGCGCTGCCCAAGCCATGAGTTACTGGGAAGTTATTGCTGTGGTTCTTGGTATTGCGTATATTGTTTTAGCCATGCGCCAGAACAGCCTTTGCTGGTACGCAGCATTTGGCAGTACAGGTATTTATACTTGGTTATTTTTTGATGTCAGTTTGCTTATGGAATCAGCCTTAAGTTTCTATTATTTAATCATGGCTGTTTATGGTTGGTATGTTTGGAATAAAACTCCCAATGCCTCAAATACATCAAATACTCTTCCAGTAACCACTTGGAATGTAAAACAGCATACCCTCACCATTCTTGGTGTATTCGCTCTTACCTTCATAAGCGGCTATTTATTAAGCAACCATACTGGCGCCGTTATGCCCTACTTAGATTCGTTCACAACTTGGGGCGCCGTGATAACCACTTACATGGTGGCTAAAAAAGTATTAGAAAACTGGATCTATTGGATTGTTATTAATACCTTAGCCATATATCTTTACGTAGACCGTGAGTTATATTTGACCTCGGCGCTAATGGCATCTTATGTCGTACTCTCAGTTGTAGGTTTCAATGCTTGGAATAAGTCATTGAAAGAGCAAGGTGCCTAACTACACAAGAAACCTAAAGATAAATAGAAAACTATGAGTTCTGAGCAAATACAAAACCTTATTGACGACTGGCATCTATGGCCAGACATCTGTTCAGAGCCACCTACAGCTGATAATTTTTCTGGACTTGTTAAAGGTCTAACCAATAATAATCTGTTATTTACCAGAACAACTAATTCAATAACAAATAAATATGTTTTCCGCATTAATGCACAAAATGCTCATTCTTTATGGTTAAATCGCAGAGCCGAATGGCACATACATCAAAGTATTTCACAGTTTAATATCTGCCCCCCTTACATTTACCAAGACCCTAAAAATGGCTATTGGGTCCGACCGTATATTGAAGGTAAAACGGTTCACGAAACCGTAACTGAATATCCTCAGGCTATTACCACACATTTACTCAAAGACATTGCAAAAATACTAAAACTTATTCACAACACTCCCATGTCTAAGTCATGGCCAAAAATAAATTTCAAGCAGCGCACCGATCATTACTGGCAACAAATACTAAAGCGTTTAGGCAGTAAACAAACTGAATTAAAAATTGGTTTAAGCAATTTAAAACTTACATTAGACGATCAGTTAAAGAGTACCGGTTACAGCCCTAGGCTTTGCCATATGGATCCAAACTCGAACAACTGGATTCTTAACCAGAAGCAAATTCATTTAATAGACTGGGAATATGCTGCCATTGGGAACCCAGCCTGGGACCTTGCTGTAATTTGTGACACGTTTGAATTAACCGATGAACAGCAGGATGATTTTATAAATCAATACAGCAACAGGTTAGTTAAACGAAAAGAGTTAGATTTGGCTCAGTGTCAAATGGAATACCTATCGGCTTTATGGTACTGCGTTCAAGGAATTACTAACGCACAAAACCTTATTGATGGCCTATTACAAATAGGCACAAAAAAGCCGGCATAAGCCGGCTTTATATTTAATTTTTAAATTATAATAATTAAGCCGAATCATCGCCCATACGAGATGAAATAGCCCCTTGCTGATTTTTATACTTAGCATTTTCACGAGATAGGTAAGGACGCTTTGCCGGGCTTGATAAGGTTTCAAAACTCAGCGCACAAATAATCATCTCAGGTTTTAGCGCCAACGGCATCTTGCCTAGATTGTAAAACTCTAAAACAACCTGCCCTTTCCATCCTGGGTCAATTCGCCCAGCCGTTACGTGAACCATCAAACCTAAACGAGCCAAACTCGAACGGCCGTCTAGCCAACCGACTAAATCATCTGGGATTTCAACCGACTCAAGTGTAGAACCTAAAACCAACTCACCAGGATGGATAAAGAATGCATTATCACCTTCAATAATAATTTCTTTGCCCATAACCTGGTCTATCTCTTTATTTAACTGTTCACGTTCACCCGACAGATCTAAATATGGAACCGAGTTATTACTGAACACGCGAAAGTGATTCGCCAACCGTAAATCAACACTAATACCAGAAATAACCTTAGAATCTGGCTGGGGTGTAAGCTTGATACGGCCACTTTCCAGTGCCGCTTCAATATCGCCATCGCTTAAACGCATGTAAACCCTTAACACTTTGTGTTGAATAATAGATACAATTGGCAGGATTCTAACAGAAAATGATTGGTTTAATAACGTTCAAATGACTTCAAGCCCAGTACAAAAGGAACGCATTGCTATAATTGAGCGACTTAATCGCTTAGGCCAAGCCAATTCAGATATTGGCCACAGACAAATGGTATTAATATCCGCCGAAGCTGTTATTGCATGGGAACTTATTAGCGATTATCTAGAATATCCAAAATCGGCTGGAAGCCTAATAAACTCCATACCCTTAGATTTAAATGCAGGCATAGTAATCGCAACACCAAAGTATAGTCAGCTAGAAAATAAGTTGTTAAGCAATAACCTAGTAAAAAGTCGCACCAATATAAAGTTATGCCGACCCGACAAACCTAACACACTATTGGGCTTTGACTGCAAAAACGGCATAATTGATTGCAGCAAGGGATTTTATCCCGATGCGTTAACCGCTATAGCCGGCACTATTCGTCCAGGTGGAATTTTATTCATTATGTGCCCTCCGCTGGCGCAATGGCCTACAGCAACAGACGACTTTGCCAGCAAAAGAACGCCATACGGGTTTTTACAGCCTCACAGCAGCCCAAATATCATTAACCGATTTATTAGTGCCTGCCTTAAATATCAATCCATAAGCCTAAGTATTTTGAATGATCAAATAGGCGTAGTGTACCCACCAGAGAAGACTCACACGGCCATTAAAGGGAGCATTAAACATACCTGGAATAAACCAGAAACAATAAATAATGAGCTTAATGAAGAGCAATCTAAGGTCTTAAAACTTATTTATGACTCCCTGCCGCCTAACCAAACCAAAGAAGATCAAATAACAAAAAAACAGGTAAATACAAAAAAAATGGATAAACCTTTAATCCATGTAATCAGGGCAGACCGAGGTAGGGGGAAGTCTCATCTCCTAGGACACCTGATCAGCCTTCTCATTTCTAGAAATGAGAATTTAGAAAAAGACTCGAATATAGATAACGGTATAAACTTTTATATAACGGCACCAAACAAAGCCGCCATTCAGTCGGTGGCTAAAGTTGTCGATAAACGACACGGAAACCTTCATTTTATCGCCCCAGAAAACGTATTAAATAAGATAAAATCAACCGATATACTGTTAATCGACGAAGCTGCAAGTTTGCCCTTACCCCAGCTAATGTCATGGGCAGCTCACTTTAAAACAGTTATATTTGCCACCACTACTCACGGCTACGAAGGCACTGGCAAAGGTTTCCAAATACGCTTTATAAATTACTTGAAAACGCTTTCAAACA
This sequence comes from Crocinitomicaceae bacterium, assembly GCA_047628755.1. Classification (GTDB taxonomy): domain Bacteria; phylum Pseudomonadota; class Gammaproteobacteria; order Pseudomonadales; family Oceanobacteraceae; genus Bermanella. Next base: position 3,799 of record JBLHVV010000070.1, read on the forward strand.
ACATCCACCAGCATCATTTAACAACGCCCATTCGCTACGCTGAAAACGACCCATTAGAACAGGCCATGTTTACAAGCTTTGCTCTAAATAGCGAACCACAAGGGCTTTCATTGAATTTTAGCTCTCCGCAAATCGAGCAAGCTCAAAGTCGACTAATTCCACAGCAAGAACTTGCAGACAACCCTGCTCTTCTTGAAGAGTTATTCTCTTTATTGGTGCAAGCTCACTACCAAACACGGCCAAGTGATATTCGAGATTTATTAGACGCTCCAGGAATGGCTATCTACGGTATTTTTATAACGGCCAGCAACAAACAGTATTTGGCGTCAGGTTGTTTGATTTCTTTTGAAGGTAATTTCAATGAAAGGGATCGCGTGCTAATAGACAGCATCAACAAAGGTATTCGCCGCCCGCAGGGACACTTATTACCTCAAGTATTGACTCTGCATATGAATCAAAAAACCTCACTGTTACTTGCAGGCGCCAGAGTTATTCGCATCGCCACACTGGCTAATTTACAAAAACAAAATCTTGGCTCTAAACTCATTAGCTTTGTAAGTGCAAATCTAAGCCAGCAAAACATAGATTACCTAGGGTCAAGTTACGCAAATACACAAGACGTAAATAGTTTTTGGGATAAAAATGAATTTACCGCTGTTAGAAGTGGCAAAAAACGAGATAAGGCAAGTGGCACTTTTTCAACGGTGGTAATAAAAGGATTGTCTAAAAAAGGCAAAGCGCTTGAAGAGAGCTGTCTACAATTTCATAATGATCAGCAAACCAGCCACCTAAAATTTAAAAGTTTATCTGCTAATGAAAAAGATCTGATACAAAATTTTATTAAGTCTACGGGTAGCTACGAAGCAATTAAAGACATTCTATGTAGATGCAGTAATTGGCCAAGTTTCTATGATGACAAACCCTTTCCTAAAAAAGCGAAACAAGACCTGAGAGATAGCGTGGAAAGTTGGAGCCAAACTTAAAAACTAAAAATATTAAGAGCCCCGATGAAGGTAACTCTCGGTATCCTTTTGTCTTTAGGGTCTAATCGTTAGTTATCTGAATTTCTGGCACCACATCATTTCCCAATACACTTAAAGCGGCTGCAAGGTTGCGTGCCGTTTGGCGATACATCATAGACACATCGCATTCAGGGTCATCTGCTAAAACAGGAACGCCAATATCCGACTGTTGACGAATGTAAGTAGACAGCGGCAAAGACCCTAACAAGCGAGTATCAAATTGCTCAGCTATTTTAATAGCGCCGCCCTCACCAAATATGTGCTCCACGTGATTACAATTACTGCAAATATGCATCGACATATTCTCAATAACACCCAATACAGGAATATTAACCTTACGGAACATTTCGATGCCTTTTTTAGCATCTAGTAAAGCAATGTCCTGAGGCGTGGTGACTACTACCGACGCAGAAACAGGAACTTTTTGCGCTAGAGTTAACTGAATATCACCAGTACCTGGGGGCATATCTACCACTAAGTAATCTAAGTCTTCCCAAAGAGTTTGAGTAATCAATTGCTGTAAAGCACCACTCACCATAGGACCACGCCACACCATAGGAGTGTTTTCATTAATCAGGTAGGCCATCGACATAGACTGAATGCCTTGTGCCACAATGGGCTTGAAGAATTTTTCATTTACGGTTTCTGGCCGAGTGCCTTCAGCAACACCTAGCATCATGCCTAACGATGGGCCATAAATATCCGCATCTAAAATACCTACTTTGGCCCCTTCTGCTGCTAACGCTAAAGCCAGGTTTACAGAGGTTGTGGACTTGCCAACTCCACCTTTACCTGAGGCCACCGCTATAATATTTTTAACATTATTAATACTGGTTAGGTTTTCATGTGCCTTATGAGACGAAACCTCCCAATCTAAGGTCACATCAGCACGTTCAACGCCTTCTATATTCTCTATAGCGTGTTGGAGCATCTGACAAACGCCCCCTTTCAAGAATTCACTTGGATAAGCTAAAAACAGCTCAACCTTTACTGCATCGTTAGTAATTTCGATGCTCTTAACCCCATTGGCGGCAAACAAATCGCAATTTAAATAAGGGTCGTGATAACCCTTAATGGCGTCTTCCACTTGGTTACGTAATTGGTCTGACATAATAATCTCTGAATGTACGCTAAGGATAGATTTATACCTTGTTAATGGGGTTGAATTTTACATTTTTAAAGGGCTAAGGTCACGATCCTTAAAAACGTTCTTAGACTTATGCCAATGAAATTATGAATTGCTGTATTAGGTGCATTATTAGCGTTTAACGACTTGATGAAAGTGGCGGATTTTAGCTTTAGATACCACAATTTTATAAGTGGAAGACTATTAATTGTCGCCAGTGGGTGGCTTTTATATAAAAATAATCAAGACTTTCCTTAACGACGTCGCAAAACACTGGCGGCGCACTCAATCACAAAACCCCGTTAACGCTACTACAGACTCTTGGTATTTCCTGCTATTATGCGCCGCTATTTATATTTAACTGATTTACCCGAGAACTCAGCTTATGACTACCCGTCGGATCCTTGTAACCAGCGCCCTTCCCTACGCCAATGGCCCTATACATTTAGGTCACATGCTGGAATACATTCAAACCGATATATGGGTTCGTTTTCAGCAGTCTAGAGGCCATCAGTGCACATACGTTTGTGCCGATGACGCCCATGGCACAGCAATTATGCTGCGCGCGCAAAAAGAAGGGATTACACCAGAACAGCAAATTGCCCGCGTTCAAGCCGAACATGAAAAAGACTTTAGCGAATTTTTAATCAGCTTTGATAATTTTGGTTCGACTCATAGCGAAGAAAACCGTGAGCTCTCCACAAATATCTATAATCGCTTAAAAGAAAATGGCCACATTAACGTGCGCGGTATTAAACAGTTATTCGACCCAGAAAAAGAAATGTTTTTGGCCGACCGTTATGTGAAAGGTGACTGCCCTAAATGTAAAACACCCGATCAATACGGCGACAATTGCGAAAACTGCGGTGCCACTTACAACGCCTCTGAATTAATCAATCCTAAGTCGGTAATGTCGGGCGCCACTCCTGTAGAGAAAGAATCTGAACATTACTTCTTCAAGCTTCCTGAATTCCAAGAGTTTTTGCAGAAATGGACTCGTTCAGGAACACTTCAAATAGAAGTGGCCAACAAATTAGCCGAATGGTTAGATAACGATTTAAGAGAATGGGACATCAGCCGCGACGGCCCTTACTTTGGATTTGAAATTCCAGACGCGCCAGGTAAATATTTTTATGTTTGGTTAGACGCACCTATCGGCTACATGGCCAGTTTCAAACAGTTATGTGACAAACCTGAAAACGATCTTGTATTTGACGATTACTGGAAAGCTCACAGCGATGCAGAGGTTTACCACTTTATTGGCAAAGACATTATCAATTTTCACGCCTTGTTCTGGCCTGCCATGCTGCACAGTGCAAACTACCGAACACCAACCGCCGTTTGGGCTCATGGTTACGTAACGGTTAACGGTTCTAAAATGTCTAAATCACGTGGTACCTTTATTAAGGCCCGCACTTACTTAGACAACTTACAACCTGAATACCTTCGTTATTACTATGCAGCCAAGCTAAACAATAAAGTAGACGACTTTGATTTAAATCTAGAAGACTTTGCTCAGCGAGTGAATTCAGACTTGGTAGGCAAGGTAATTAATATTGCGTCCCGTTGCGCCGGTTTTGTTAAAAAATCAGGTGGTGTTTTAGCAGCTGAATTGCCAGAGCCAGAACTCATGCAAAGCTTCATAGATAAAGGCGATCAAATTGCTCTGTACTATGAAAACCGTGAATTTGGAAAAGCCATTCGAGAGATCATTGCCCTAGCCGATCAAGCTAATGAATACATTCACGAAAAAGAACCTTGGGCACTGGCCAAGCAAGAAGGCAAAGAAGCCGATGTACTGGGTATTTGTTCTTTAGGTGTAAACCTATTCCGTCAACTAATGGTTTATCTAACACCTGTTTTACCCGAAATGAGCGCCAATACGATCGCATTCTTAAACATAAAAACCCTTAACTGGGATTCACGCTTATTACCGCTTACTGATCATGCCATTAACAAATTCAAACCGTTAATGAACCGCATCGACAAAGATAAAGTGGACGCTATTGTAGAAAAAGAAAAAGCCGATGCAGAAGCTGACGCGGCGACCTCAGCCTTAGAAAGTCCAGTAGAAAGAACAGGCTTAAGTGAGCCAATAGCGGCTGAAATCGAATTTGATGACTTTGCAAAAGTAGACTTACGTATCGCTAAAATTGTTGACGCTACACATGTTAAAGGTGCGGGGAAGTTACTTCAGTTAACCTTGGATATAGGTGAGGGTGAAGGTAAAACACGAAACGTGCTATCTGGCATCAAGTCGGCCTACAAGCCTGAAGACCTTATTGGCAAGCACACTGTAATGGTGGCAAACCTTAAACCACGAAAAATGAAATTCGGCATTTCTGAAGGCATGGTATTAGCGGCTGGTCCTGGTGGCGATGAGATCTGGCTGTTAGAACCACATGAAGGGGCCCAACCAGGTATGAGAGTCATGTGACTTTGTAAAGATCTAAAGCACAAAAGATGGCGCCATTAGGCGCCTTTTTTATTTATTTCTATTGAACACTCCATCCACACTGATAGTATCAATCAAATGAACATTGTTAACTTAGTAGTATTCATTTTAATAATCACAGCATCCCTTAACACTTGGGCAGCCTGTACAATTAATGCTGCATATACTCCTTACTATACAAAACCAATCATTGATCACTTTCTAGACGACTTCCACACTAGCATTCAGGAAAAAACTGGCTGTAATTTAACGGTTACAACCAATAAAGACGATAACGCCTACCTCAGTCGGTTACTAAACAATGACTATACACTCAGCATCATCCCTTATAACTTGTTAGATGACGTAAAAGTGGTGGGGGCAAATATATTACGAAAGTACACTGACCCTAAAAATGGCTTGAGAACCATCATTATTGCTAATAAAGAAGCATCACAACAACTGACTATCGATGATCTCAAGGATCAATTAATACTCACCCCTGGGCGATATTCATCTTCATATGAGTTTTTAAAACAATCCTTAGAGGCGGCCGGCATATTCAACAAAGACAATATTGATGTGGATACTCCCCATGAACTCATCATTACTAAGATTTTAAGTCACGAGGTGAAATTTGGCTCAACCAGTACGCTTACCTTCTCTATGCTATCGAAAGAGTTACAGTCAAAATTCACAATTATTAAACAATCTGAACCGCTTATAAACTTTTTAATCACCCCGAGTTCCACTCCCAAAGAAATTACAAAGGCTATTATTGACTCCGTCAGGCACATAAAAGTGCACCCATGGGTTGAGCCCTGACAAAAAAATCTTTAAAGATTACGGTCTATTAACTGCTATATTTAAGTTAACTTAATGGAAATAAAATCTATGAAAAGCATAATGTACCTAGTTTTTATTTTAACCTTGCTGTTATCTTTCAAGTCCATAGCCTGTGAGGGCCCTTATTTGCTCAAAGTTGGCGCTTTTTTTAATACGACCAGTTTAGTAACTTTTTGGTCTGACTTCACCCAACAACTAACGATAAAAACTAAATGTCCTGTTAATATCAAGCCCTCATCAACCTTTAAATCATACGTAATTGACCTAATCAACAAAACTGGTGATATATTTTTAATCCCTAGCCATTATGCTTACACATTACAAAAGTATGGATACATACCTGTTTTAAAAGTAGTTAGCCGAACAAAAATGCATTTAATCACCCAAAAACAATACGACCCTAACGACTTAACAACTTTAGCTAAAAAAAACATCAGCGTGCCAAGTAAATACTCAGCTGGCTATGCCATTATAAAATTAGAATTTGAGAAGCTTGGCCTGCTTGATACTGTTAACTTTGTTTATGGAGATACACTTCAATCTAACTCAATAAAAGTACTTAGAGGAGAAAGTGATGCCACCGTGATTTTTTCACCCGTTTTTGACTTACTCCCGCAACCTATAAAAGACAGAATAAATACCTCAACATTATTAGAAGATCCAGTAGCTGGTTACATTATGGTAAAACCGGGTACTCCTCAGAAATTAATTGATGCAATCCAAACGTCACATGAACACATCAGTATTTTAGAATGGTCCCCCACCAACTCAATCGAAAAGAGGAGCTCAATAAGCTATGTTTTTGAGGAGCAATTCTTAGCATTATTAAATGAAGCAAAACTTAAGGATTTACCTTAGTAAATCGATATAAAAACAGCCTATTATCGATTTAATTAATAAGTATTATTATTATTATACCTCTAGACATGACCTAACTCGGGTTGTACGTAGTCATGAGTTCTAGGATAATACTGTTCATAAATTACCTATATGATCTTTTTTAAGCGTTTTTTTGTTACTTTTAAGATTAAACAGGGTAACAATTATCGAATTTGAGAAACCCCATGGCCGATTACATCTTAATTCTGGTTTCCACCATCCTAGTAAATAACTTTGTATTGGTTCAATTTTTAGGACTATGCCCGTTCATGGGTGTCTCTAATAAGCTCGAAACTGCCATAGGAATGTCGGCCGCAACCACATTCGTGCTAACCCTCGCGTCCCTAAGTTCTTACCTGGTTTACGAATACCTACTTGTACCTTTAGAAATTGAATATCTTAAAACCATATCCTTTATTATGGTAATTGCCGTGGTGGTGGGTTTTACCGAAATGGCCATTCGTAAAACCAGTCCACTTTTGTATCGGGTACTGGGCATATTCTTACCGCTTATTACCTCTAACTGCGCTGTTTTAGGCGTGGCATTGCTTAACATTAAACGCGAAAATGGCTTCATGGAATCAATTCTTTATGGATTTGGCGCCGCTGTAGGTTTTTCCTTGGTTCTTATTTTATTTTCAGCCATGCGTGAGCGCATAACTGTTGCCGATGTTCCTAAAGCGTTTCAGGGCAGTGCCATCGCCATGATTACTGCAGGCTTAATGTCACTCGCCTTTATGGGCTTTACTGGCCTAGTGTCAATTTAAGGGGCCTGAAAATGGAAGTTTCTGGATTAGTAGTAGCCGTAAGCGCCCTTGTGGTACTAAGCCTAGTATTTGGTGCCATTCTTGGTTTTGCCGCCATTCGTTTTAAAGTTGAAGGCAACCCCTTAGTGGAACAGATTGACGCGCTGTTACCCCAAACTCAATGTGGCCAATGCAGCTTCCCTGGTTGCTCTCCTTATGCCGAAGCCATTGCCGATGGCACCGTAGGCATTAATAAATGCCCCCCCGGTGGTGAATCTACAATACTGGCCATTGCTGACTTATTAGGAGTAGAACCAGAGCCTTTAGACGCTGAACATGGCACCGAAAAAGAATCGGCAATGGTGGCTGTTATTCGTGAAGAGGAATGCATTGGTTGCACAAAGTGTATTCAAGCGTGCCCTGTTGATGCCATTTTAGGTGCCGCCAAACAAATGCATACTGTGATTGAATCTGAGTGCACTGGCTGTGACCTTTGCCTAGAGCCTTGCCCAGTTGATTGCATAGATATGGTGCCGGTTAACGCTGGTCTTCCTGCGTGGCACTGGGACAAGCCAATGCAAATCATTGCAACCGACGCCAGTCAAACTCATCCATCAAATGAAGGGAAAGCGGCTTAATGAATACCCCATTTCAACTTCATGACTTTGCTGGTGGAATCCATCCAGTCGAAAATAAAGCACAAAGCACACGCTGCCCAATTGCAGATGCCGGGATACCAGAAAAGTTAATACTACCTTTAACACAACACATTGGTGCACAATCTATTTGTACAGTAAAGGTGGGTGATAAAGTACTTAAGGCCCAATTAATCGCAGTTTCCCATGGAGCTGTCAGCGCAAATCTACACGCACCAACATCAGGAACCATTACGGCAATTGGCCAAATGCCCATTGCACATCAGTCGGGTTTAACTGGGCCTTGCATTGAAATAACATCTGATCAGCAAGATACGTGGATTAAATGTGAAGGTACAAAAGACTATTCTGATGTTAGCCCTGACAGTCTAATACAAACAATTGAACAGGCAGGAATCGTAGGAATGGGGGGCGCTGGTTTCCCCTCTCATGTAAAAGCCTCTGCAAAAGTGGGAAGCATTGAAACATTAATATTAAACGCTGCTGAATGTGAACCATACATCACTGCAGACGACATGCTGATGCAAGAACATGCCGTTGAAGTTGTAAGTGGTATTTCTATCTTGGCTCATATTTTAAAGCCAAAAACCATACTGGTAGGTATAGAAGATAACAAACCAAAAGCCATTGCCGCTGTTAAAAAGGTTTTAAGCCAATTAAATAATACTGTAATTCAAGTGATCACCATTCCAACAAAATATCCGTCGGGCGGTGAAAAACAACTGATACAAATTCTAACGGGCAAAGAAGTTCCCAGTGGCGGCTTACCATCGGAATTAGGCATAGTTTGCTACAACACTGGCACCGCTTACGCAATTCACAATGCAGTGGTAAATGGCCAACCATTAATAAGTCGTATTACCACCGTAACCGGTAATGCATGCTTGGAACCTAAAAATTACCACGTGCTTATTGGCACTCCTGTTGAGCACCTACTAAAGATAAGTAACACCAACATAGCCAACACCAGTCGCCTAGTAATGGGTGGGCCTATGATGGGATTCACCATAGAACAAATACAAACTCCCATAGTAAAAGCCAGTAACTGCATTATTGCCGCCACCAAAGACGAATTGCCTGACCCAGCCATGGAGCAAGCTTGTATTCGTTGCGGTATGTGTACCGAAGCCTGCCCTGCACAATTATTACCACAACAATTATTTTGGTTCGCAAAAAGCAGCAACCTTGAGCAAGCTGAGAACCACAACATTGCCGACTGCATAGAATGTGGTGCGTGTTCATTTGTATGCCCAAGCAACATACCATTGGTTCAGTATTATCGACACGCCAAAGGTGAGATAAAACAAACAAATGCTGACAAACAAAAAAGTGAACGGGCCAAGATCCGTTTTGAAACGCGCCTTGCACGCCTAGATCGTGAGCAAGTAGAAAAAGAAGCTAAGCGAGCGGCTCGGGCTAAAGCTGCTGCCAACAAACAAGCGGATAAAAAACTGGCTGAACAGACTATAGCTGAAGAAAAACAGACGATAAATACCGCCCAAAAAATTAAATCGGGAACGGCCGTTACTATATTATCAAACGTATCAACAGACATGGCGACCAAGTCGCTAACTGATGAAATTGAAGCTCTGAAACAAAAAGTGGTGGCCGCTCAAACTCGAGTCAATAAAGCCACTGAGCGTTACAACATGGCAAAAGAACAAGAGTTAGACACCCTAGCCGCTTTTCAAACTGGCTTAGATAAACAGCAAACTAAATTAGTACAAGCAAAAGAAACACTAGAGACATTTACCAGACAATCAGAGGAAGCTAAATAAATGAAGCTACTTAATATTAGCTCTCCTCATACCACCAGAGCGCTTAGCACAAGCCATGTAATGCTTTGGGTTTTGGCTGCACTTATCCCTGGTGTTATTACGCTAACTTACTTCTTTGGTGCTGGGCACTTAGTTCAAATTGTCATCGCGGTAAGCACTGCGTTAATTTGCGAAGCAGCGGTTATGAAAGCACGTAAACGTCCCATTCTGTTTTATCTAAAAGATAACAGCGCATTATTAACAGCTGTACTACTGGCTTTGTCACTGCCTCCCTATGCACCTTATTGGGTAACCATTATTGCCAGTGGGTTTTCCATAATCGTAGCTAAACATTTGTATGGAGGTCTAGGACAAAACCCGTTCAATCCTGCAATGGTAGGCTATGCACTGGTATTAATTAGCTTCCCTGTGCCCATGACCACATCGTGGAGCGCACCAGCCGAACTAATGAACACAAGCATATCTTTTACCCATGCACTGAATGTTATCTTCTCTTCCAGAGAAACCATGGACGCCATAACCGCAGCTACACCTTTAGATGTATACAAACACCAAATACCCATTGCTACAGCCAGTGAAATTTATCAGAACCCGCTATTTAAAGGAGCAGACCAGAGCAGTATTGTTTTGGGTTGGCAATGGGTTAGTGCTGCATACTTGTTAGGTGGAATCTTTTTAATCTGGAAAAAGATATTTACTTGGCACATACCAGTTAGCTTATTAGTTGCCCTTACCTTCTGCAGCTTAAGTTTTGGCTGGGATACAGATAGTTTTGTACCCACTTCACTACACTTGCTGGCTGGTGCCACCATGATAGGTGCTTTTTTTATAGCAACTGACCCGGTAAGCGCATCGACAACACCACTTGGAAAATTAATTTATGGCGCTGGTATTGGCATACTTATATTTGTTATTCGTACTTGGGGGGCTTACCCAGACGCAGTGGCATTCGCTGTTTTATTAATGAACTTTGCCGCACCTTTTATTGACCAATATACTCAGCCCCGCACTTATGGCCACAACCAGCCTAAGCGTGGACTTGCTGCTAAGAAATAGGCTGACAAATATGAGCGATATGAACAATAACTCAAAAAATGAGGTCACTGTCATGCAGTCAGTGATAAAAAACGCAACGGGCTTAGCGATTTTCGCTTTTATTACCGCAGGTGTTATTGCATTAACTCAACAAACAACATCTTCTAAAATTGCTGACAACATTGCTGAGGCTCAAGCCAAAGCCTTATATGAAATCACTCCAGAAAGTACCTTAGACAATGACCTACTAAACGACACTCTAATGTTAAATGAGACAATCACTAGACAATTAGAAAATATAAGACTGTTGGGGCCACTTGATAATAACAGCCAAATTTATTTTGCAAAAAAACAAGGAAAAACTCATACGCTTATTTTCCCTACGGTAGCACCTGACGGCTATACCACAGCCATAAAGATGCTAATTGGGATAAATATAAATGGATCTTTGTCTGGAGTAAGAATTGTAGACCACAAAGAAACACCAGGGCTAGGTGATAAAATTGACGTTAAAAAATCAGATTGGGTGTTCGGCTTCGAAGGAAAATCTTTAAACTCTCCAACTATTGATAACTGGAAAGTAAAAAAAGACGGTGGTGAATTTGATCAATTCACAGGGGCTACTATCACTCCAAGAGCCGTAGTCAACGCCATTAAAAATGTATTGCTGTTTTACAACGAAAACTCCGTAGCATTATTTCAACTTAAACGTGATGCTGACTCAGCTGCTCGAAAAATAAATTCACTGGACAGTAACAAATGAGTACTAAATCACTCTCACAGATCACTAAAGACGGGCTTTGGACTAATAATCCAGCACTGGTTCAATTATTAGGTCTGTGCCCATTGCTGGCTGTTACAGGTACTGTAGTTAATGCACTAGGTCTGGGACTGGCCACCATGTTGGTATTGGTGGGATCAAACATGGCCGTCTCTTTAGTTAGAAACTACGTGCCTACGGCGGTTCGCTTACCGGCCTTTGTGATGATAATTGCATCGTACGTCACCTGTACTGAACTGCTAATGCAGGCTTACACATATGAACTTTATACGGTACTGGGTATATTTATTCCATTGATCGTAACCAACTGCGCAATTCTTGGCCGAGCCGATGCTTTTGCTGCTAAAAATCCAGTACTGCCCTCTATGTTGGATGGATTTATGATGGCTATGGGATTTGCTGTAGTATTGGTTTTATTGGGTGCCATGCGGGAAGTCATTGGCCAAGGTACTTTATTTAGCAATATGGAATTACTATTTGGTGAATCAGCTAAAAGCTGGAAAATAACATTATTTACCGACTACCCAGACTTTCTTTTCGCGATTTTACCGCCAGGTGCGTTTGTAGGAATGGGCTTAATAATCGCGCTTAAAAATATTATAGATGCAAAAATTAAAGATATAGAAGATCGCAAAAAAGATCCTGTAATTGCAGGCACAAAACGGGTTCGAGTAACGGGTAAAATAACTTGAATAGAATCAAGCGCACTGAGATTTTTACGCGTCTTAGAAACGAGAACCCAAACCCTGAAACTGAATTAGAATTTTCATCTCCATTTGAATTAGTGGTAGCAGTTGCCCTGTCCGCGCAAGCCACTGACGTTAGTGTAAACAAAGCAACCAGAAAACTTTTTCCCATTGCCAACACTCCAAAAGCTATTTATGACCTTGGAGAAGAAGGCCTTAAGCAATATATAAAAACAATCGGCTTATTTAATAGCAAAGCCAGACACGTGATCAAAATGTGTAAAATCTTAATTGATAAATACAACAGCGTGGTACCACAAACTCGTGAAGAACTAGAAGAACTACCAGGTGTTGGTCGAAAAACGGCTAACGTAGTTTTAAATACTGCTTTTGGGCAAATTGCCATGGCTGTAGATACGCATATATTTAGAGTGGGCAATCGAACTAAAATCGCACATGGTAAAGACGTATTAGAAGTTGAAAAAAGACTAATCCGTCTTATTCCTGAAGAATTTTTAATGGATGCTCACCACTGGCTAATCCTTCACGGGCGTTATGTATGCGTAGCTAGAAAACCAAAATGTGGAAGCTGTATGATCGAAGACCTATGCGAGTACGGAAAAAAGGTTTACGAGTAAGACAACAAGCGTTCGTTTTACCAGAAGTTAGGAACTCACGCCCTTCGTCTTACCAAAAGTTAGGAACTCACGCTTTTTGTCTTACCAGAAGTTAGGAACTCACGCCCTTCGTCTTACCAGAAGTTAGGAACTAACTATCTGGTAACCATCTAGATCATTCAAAACTGCACAATGGATACCCGCATTCGCGAGTAAGACAA
>JBLHVV010000071.1:0-16443 GCA_047628755.1 Crocinitomicaceae bacterium
AAAGAGCCCTGCCTTGTTGGGATGGCGCATTCTACGCAGATTTGGTTTGGCGTCAACACCTTTTAAATATTAATTTAAAAAGGCTGTTTTACGAGTGAAATAGGTGTTTTTATGAGCTAATCGCCAGTGGAATCAACTCGGCCGAATACCAGTACCAGTATTAAGCCTAAAACAACTGATATACCCCCCACCACAACACTGTGCTCCCAGCCATTTGTATCCCTTAATAGCCAAGTGCCATTTATTACTAGTGCCAAGCCTATCCACCAGTTAGGTGGCTTTTTAAACCAATTTAATAATTCCATATTATCTACCTTCTGTTCTTTCGCTCGCAGGGTGAACGCCTACCGCTTTATAAGACGTTAGATTTGAATGTGTATTTATTATCAAGTACGGCCTTTAACTGATCACCACTTTTTAACGGGCCCACCCCTGAAGGTGTTCCTGTGATGATCACATCGCCTGGCATAAGTGTGAATATATTACTCATGTAGGCTATTAATTGCGGAATATTGGTGATCATCTGCATGCTACTGCCAACCTGCTTTAACTCACCATCCTTTTCTAGGCTGATGGCTATATCTTCTTTATTAGACAGCTCAGCTACCGGTATCCATTTTGACAAGGGGCAAGCACCATCAAAAGCCTTAGCTATTTCCCAAGGGTGAGATTTCTCTTTAAGCTTTGATTGCAGGTCCCGTAAAGTTAAGTCTAACGCTAGGCCCACATGACTAACGCTGCTCCACGCCTGCTCTGCTGATATGTTTTTTGTTCGCTTGTCTACTAACAGAGATATTTCGGCTTCGTGATGAACACAGCCCTGATCAGTAGGAATAGAGAAGCCATCTTCTAAACAAACAATAGAGGTGGACGGCTTTAAGAATAGGATCGGTGTAATAGGAATTTCATTACCCAGCTCTTTAGCGTGCTCGGCATAATTACGGCCGACGCAAACAACCTTTCCTACTGGCAGGCCTATTAATTGCTGGTAAATGGTTTGATGCTGATACATTTTTCGGGCTCATGTATTTGCGGGAGGGCGCTGACATGGAAAACACCCTTCCACCAACTATCTTAAAGGTCCAAGATCTTACCTGGATTCATTATATTTTTTGGATCGAAGACTAATTTCATGGCTCGCATGTAATCTAACTCTACTGCCGAGCGAGTGTATTCTAAGTATGGCTTTTTGGTCATACCTACACCATGTTCAGCCGATACTGAGCCCTGGTATTTTTCTACAATTTCAAATACCCAGGTATTTACCTTGGCGCATTTTTCAAAGAACTCTTCTTTTGCCAAATGGTCAGGCTTTAATATGTTTAGGTGCAAGTTGCCGTCGCCAATGTGTCCAAACCAAATGATTTCAAAGTCTGGGTACTCTTTAGTTACTATTTGTTCTATTTCTCTCAGAAACGGCGGCACCTTAGATACCACTACCGATATATCGTTCTTATAAGGAGTCCACTCAGCAATCGTCTCTGAAATGTCTTCCCGTAAACGCCATAGGTTTTTGGCCTGTGTTTCACTTTGTGAAATTACGCCGTCTATTACCCAGCCTTCTTCCATGCAGTGTTCGAACAACTCCATTGCGTTGTCCATATCGCCATCACTCAGGGCTTCAAATTCGATTAGTGCGTAATATTCTGCCTCTGTTTCAAAGGGAGCCGGAACGTCGCCGCGAGCAATTACCTTACTCATGGCTTTGTGTGAGAAGAATTCAAACGCGGTTAAATCCATTTTCCCTTGATATGCATGAAGCACGCTCATAATAGCGTCTAGCTCTGGCACGCCTAATACCAAAACATTTAAGTTTTTAGGGGAACGAGTCAAGCGCATGGTGGCTTCAGTAACGATACCTAGCGTACCTTCTCCGCCTATGAATAACTGACGTAGGTCGTAACCGGTGTTGTTTTTAACTAGGTCTTTGTTTAATTCTAGAATATCGCCTTTGCCAGTCACTACGGTTAAGCCCGCAACCCAATCACGGGTCATACCATATTTAATGACCTTAATGCCCCCAGCGTTGGTTCCAATGTTCCCGCCAATTTGGCTAGAGCCCGCTGAAGCAAAATCCACAGGATAGTATAAACCCTGCTCTTCCGCATAGTTCTGCAACTGCTCTGTAATAACACCTGCACCGCAATGCACTGTGCGGTCGGTTATACTGAAGTTAGTTAATGAATTCATACGATTCATCACTACAACAACTTCGCCATTGGCGGCCACCGCCCCTGCACTTAAACCTGTGCGGCCGCCACTTGGCACTAACGCAAATTCTAATTCGTTGGCGGCTTTTACAATATCAGCTACTTCTTGAGTGGAGTTTGGGAACACTATGGCAAGAGGTTTTGGTGCGTAAATTTTGGTCCAATCTTTACCAAATGTCTCTAAACTGTCTGCGTCAGTCTTTACTTTGTCTTCACCTACAATAGCTTGCAGGCGGCTTAAAATCGGCTCTTGGCTCATGAGTCTACCTTGGTCGTTCGGCGGTTTCGGGCCTTTTTAGTCATTTATAGACTGAGTATGAGGCGTTTGCATGCGTAGTTGCATACATTTCGATACCACGGGGGCTTCAATAATGGGTGAATATGATACCATACGCGCCTTAATTTGATGACTAACATTTAAGCGTTATAGTTTACACCGCTTAAATGTAGACCCAAAAGCCACGAAAGCACTAGAAAAAGATGGCTGTTTTATTGGTTTTCACCCAGACAAAAAATAAATAAGTGCTTGATAAAAGCCTTATAAACCGAATTTAAAGTACGATTTGAAGGCTAAAAAATGACTGGTATCTCTCTAGATAAAAGCAAAATCCGCATTCTTTTATTAGAAGGCGTGCATCAAACGGCGCTTGATACACTTAAAGCCGCTGGTTACAGCAATATTGATTATGTTAAAACGGCACTAACGGGTGACGAGCTAAAAGCTAAAATCAAGGACGCTCACTTTGTTGGTATCCGTTCGCGCACCCAGCTTACCGAAGACGTATTTGCTGTTGCTGAAAAATTAATCGCCGTTGGTTGCTTTTGTATTGGCACTAACCAAGTGGATCTTGAAGCGGCTGCCAAGCGTGCCATTCCAGTATTTAACGCACCCTACTCCAATACCCGTTCGGTCGCCGAGCTTGTAATAGGCGAAGCTATTTTGATGCTTCGTGGTATCCCAGAAAAAAGTACTGTTTGCCATCGTGGTGGCTGGATTAAGTCTGCTGAAGGCAGCTACGAGATTCGTGGTAAAAACCTAGGGATTGTTGGTTACGGTAGCATTGGTTCGCAATTATCTGTTTTAGCCGAAGGCTTAGGTATGCGTGTTTATTTTTATGACACCATTACGAAATTGCCATTGGGTAACGCTACTCAAGTTGACTCTATGGACGAGCTATTAGCTATGTCTGACATTGTTTCTTTACACGTACCTGAAACAACTGACACCAAAGACATGATGGGTGCAGAAGAATTTGCCAAAATGAAAAAAGGCGGTTTGTTTATTAATGCCGCTCGCGGAACAGTTGTAGACATTCCTGCATTGGCCGAAGCACTTAAGTCAGGCCACATTGGGGGCGCGGCAATCGATGTATTCCCTGCGGAACCTAAAGGCAATAAAGATGAGTTTGTTTCTGAGCTCCGCGGTTTAGACAACGTTATTCTTACTCCACACATTGGTGGCTCAACTCAAGAAGCGCAAGCTAACATTGGTAAAGAAGTAGGCGAAAAACTTGCTACTTACTCTGACACTGGGGCCACATTATCTGCGGTTAACTTCCCTCAGGTTTCTTTGCCACAACACGGCGACTTCCACCGTATTTTGCACATCCATAAAAACGTACCTGGTGTGTTGAATTCACTTAACTCTATATTTGCTGAAAACAATATCAACATTCTTGGTCAGTTTTTACAGACTACTGCTGAAATTGGTTACGTTGTAATAGACGTGGAAGCG
Source organism: Crocinitomicaceae bacterium (assembly GCA_047628755.1). Taxonomy (GTDB): domain Bacteria; phylum Pseudomonadota; class Gammaproteobacteria; order Pseudomonadales; family Oceanobacteraceae; genus Bermanella. The sequence continues at coordinate 3,946 of JBLHVV010000071.1, forward strand.
TCTGCTGGTGAGCTAGCACTTGAGAAAGTGTTAGAGGTTGAAGGTACTTTACGTGCTCGTGTTTTATTCTGAAAATTAGAATAATTATATGTCCTACTTGATTAGCTAAATAAGCTTTTTAGTAGATAATAAAAAAGCCGCCATCAGGATTGATCGCGGCTTTTTTAGTTTGGTGTATTAAGCACTTGGCGCTAATATTACTTTATATTTGGTATCAGCATTTATTGACCTGGGCGGTATCTGCGCTGTACATCTTCCTCTAACTGATTACGATTAAATAATACTGGCCGTTCTTTTTGCTCAACAAACATTTCCATTTGGTCATTATAATGGGGCGATGTCTTATCTAAAGTGGCACTGCCATATTGATGGCTGGCTTCACTGCTCACTAATCCATTTTTATCCCAAGATACAAACATCATGAAACCATCTCCGGCGATATTTTCTATTTCGCCTTGTTCGCTCATTTCACTGCCATAGACAGCCCGAAGAATATCGGGACCGCCGCTTATGGCTAGATTTTTATCACCACGAATCAAACGGTATATTTTGCCATAAGGCACAGTTACTGAACCAAAGTGCTTAGTGAGCAATGCGACCGCTGCTTTAAATGCCTTAGTGATCTCTGGCATTTCGACTTTAGCACCCCTTGCTTTCTGTACTGGTCCTAATGTCAAAACCGCCAGCGCCGCCTGTGTGTTTGTTTTATGGGTTGAGAAATTCCAATGGGCTAGTGCATAAAAACCCCTTCTTTCTTGTTCATTAAAGTCGCTGATAGGTTGTGTTTTTAACCATTCATCAAGATATTTAATTTGGTTGGATTTGGGATCGTAGGCTAAGTCGTATTTCACCTGCTTGAGCACTTGTTTAGATATTTTAGGATACTGCTTTAACAAAGCTTCTATTCGCAGAGCACGGTTAGTCACGAAAGTTTCGACTCCCATGGAGACTGGGTACTGGTCCGCTTGTGCATCGTCGTCGCCGTCGGTCGACATCCAAGGCGGGTTGTTGGCGTTATAGACTAAACCTGACTTCGGATTAACCGTTTTTGGCATCATAGAAAAATCGCGATAACCTTGCCAAATTAATTCAGAGCGATCCCCGGGTAATATTTTATCCCACTGCCAACCTTCAATGCGGTCAGGGAATTTGGCATTGTAGTAGTGAGCTATGTTGCCTTCTTTGTCAGCGTATACAAAGTTAATACTAGGCATGGCATTTAACTTTAATGCCAATTCAAATTCGGCTTGAGAATTGGCTTTATTGGTGGCAAACATAAACTCTAATGTGCGCACTTCGTTCATACCCGCCCATCTAAGCGCATACAGCCCATGGTTAGTTTCCATTACTGGCCCGTGGTCAGTAATTTTAATTTCTTTTTCTACGGTCCAGCGTATGGGCCCCAGTATTTTAACGAGCATACTTGCTGTTTTAGTCTTAAAAGTTTTCCATTGGCCATCTAGCCTGTATTCATTTTCATTATCGGGGTTAACCGTTATTTTATAAATATCTACTAAGTCGGGTGTATTTACCGTATTTGACCAACCTAGATTGTCATTATGACCATGAATAATTACAGGGGACCCTGGAAAAGTAGAGCCCACCATGTTCCAACCCTCTTCACTGTGAAGTCGGGCTTCGTACCAAGCAACTGGCCCCGTTAATGGCTGATGACTGTTTACTACTAAATGGGTAAGTCCGTCTTCTGATCGACTAGGCGCAATTGCTATACCTTGACTGCCAATAGGTAGCGATTGATTTGGTTGCCAGATCAATGCACTGTCGTTGTTGTTTAGCGAAGCGGCAAGTTCATGTGGGTTATCAGGGTCGATTAAATCTCCTAATACTTTATCAAAGCCATAGAACATCGGAGTCTTGAAGGTAAACCCCGCAATAATATCCTTGGCTGTTACGGGTAAAAAATAACGGCTCACTGAATCTAGGTTTTCGGCACAATATAAATTAACACCGTCGGCGTAGGCCTGGGCAATCTGTTTTATTTTTTCAGGTACTTGTACATCGTAGTTGGCATTAACCGTATCCCATACCCCCATAAACTGAACAACAAAATCAGTTTTTGCAGCTTTATACCCTAGCTCAGCTGCCAATATACCTCGAGTAGCTAGCAGAACTGACTGTAAGGTAGCAAAGTCGTCTTCGCTTTGCGCATACCCTAGTCCAAATGCGGTATCTGTATCTTTAATGCCATAGATATGAGGAATGCCAAGATTGTCTCTTAATATTTCTACATCGTATTGCTTCGCTTCCTCTCTAAATACTTGGCCACTCGGCATTTTAGGCAGCGTTAGGTATGCGGCAAGTACTGCAACAGTAATAAGATAACCTAGGGAGAAAAGCGACCATTTAATTGAAATTTTATTCATAAGATTCATTTTTATTATTTGTATAACTCTATATTTGATCATATCAAACAAAAATAATAGGAGAGAATGTGCCACGAATTTCTCTGGCCAGGCTTTAGCGGTCTAATTATTGCTAAAGTCACCCTAGTAAATTAATAATTATGTCCACTAGATAGATTAATGCATGTAATGACCAAAAAATTCTGACTGTGTTGATAATTTAAATATCAATGTAATGGATGTTGTTCTACAGTCGAATAATAGGGTTTACTTAGTCACCATACTGTTAAATTATAAGGTTTTAGAATAGCAATGACGAACATATGGAATAATTATCCTTGCGAAGATTTCTATGATGAAGTGATGAGCAGCCCAGGGAATGCTCGCAAGCCCGCAAAGAAGCTCGTGTCCTACTTTAAAAACCTATCAGAGGAAACTGTTGAATACCATCGACAAGCAGCTGAATCTACCATTAAACAAATGGGGGTTAGCTTCACTGTTTACACTGACGAAGGAAATATTGATCGTGCTTGGCCATTTGACATTGTGCCTAGAACTATTAGCAAAACCCAGTGGGACAAAACGGCCAAAGGTCTTAAGCAGCGATTAAAAGCGCTTAACATGTTTATAAACGACCTTTATAACGAACAAAATATTATTAAAGATGGGATTGTTCCTGCTTATGTAATTGAACAATCTGAAAATTTTCGCAAAGAATGTATCGGTTTTACGCCCCCTTTAGGGGTTTGGGCTCACATATGTGGCACTGATTTAGTGCGAGACAGCGACGGTGAGTTCTATGTCCTAGAAGATAACCTTCGAGTGCCCTCTGGTGTTTCTTACATGCTAGAAAACAGGGCGATAACTAAACGTATTCTTCCTGAGCTATTTGAAGAAATAAATATTGCACCTATTGATGACTACTGCCCTAACCTATTTGAAACACTAGTGGCTCTCTCTCCCCGTAAAATAGCAAAGCCTGTTGTGGTGGTGCTGACTCCAGGTATCTATAACTCAGCATACTTTGAACACGCCTTTCTCGCTCAGCAGATGGGTTGTGAGCTAGTAGAGGGTGCTGACTTAATAGTTGAAAATGACGACTGCGTATACATGAAAACCATTGCAGGTCTTGAGCGAGTTGATGTGGTTTATCGTCGTATCGACGATTTATTTATTGACCCAGAGGTCTTCAATAAAGATTCGACGCTTGGTGTGGCCGGGTTGATGCGAGCTTGGAAAGCAGGCAATGTTGGTTTAGCCAATGCACCTGGTGCCGGAGTGGCCGACGACAAAGTTATTTACGCATTTGTACCCGAAATTATTCGCTATTACCTAAAAGAAGAACCATTAATCAAAAATGTTAAAACCTATTTATGCTACGATGACGAACAGCGTGAATACGTAATCAACAACATTGAAAAACTCGTCGTTAAACCAGCAAACGAGTCAGGTGGTTACGGTATGCTAGTGGGCCCCCATTCCACTAAAAAAGAACGTGATCATTTTGTAAAACTAATAAAAGAAAATCCAAGAAACTATATTGGGCAACCCACTCTTGCCCTATCAACCTCGCCAACCTTTGTAGGAAAAAATGAATTAGAGCCTAGGCATCTAGACCTTAGACCATTTGTTCTACAAGGGAAAAATCTATATGTAACAATGGGTGGCCTTACGCGGGTGGCTATGAAGAAAGGATCCTTGGTAGTTAATTCATCTCAAGGTGGTGGCAGTAAAGATACTTGGATAGTGGATTAGGAATAAGATATGTTATCGCGCGTTGCAGAAAGGGTTTATTGGGCCGCTCGTTATTTAGAGCGCATTGAAAATACCGCCAGATTAATTGGTGTTTATGACAAGCTAATGTTTGACCTGCCTCATAGTGTAGGACTCGATTGGTATAATTTAATAACCATCAATAGTGCTGAGCAAGCATTTAAAGAACGCTATAAAATTGAAGATGAACGTAATGTTGTAAAATTTTTATTAGGGGATGAAAAAAATTCTTGCTCTGTCACATCAAGTTTAAAATTTGCTCGTGAAAATTTACGCACTACCCGTGATGTTGTCCCTGCTGAAAGCTGGGAAATGATTAACGAATTGCATCTTTTTGTCACAGAAAACTTACAACAGGGTGTAAACCGTAGCCAACGCTTTGATTTTTTAGATGGCGTAATTAAAAGTTGTCAGCAAATTCAGGGATTAATTGTAGGGACCATGCCAAGAGATTTTGTTTGGTATTTTATGAAGCTAGGACGTAATATCGAGAGAGCTGACATGACCTCAAGATTGCTAGATGCAGGGGTTCGGGCTCAAATTGAGACAACTGAAGACGAGGATGCTATCAATAGTCAGCAGATAATTTGGGGCAATGTATTACGCTCTTTAGACGCGGCTCAAAGCTATCGGCGAACCGTTCGCGCGTCTGTTAGAAGTGCTCAAGTTGTGCAATATATTATCGAAGACTCTGCATTCCCAAGGTCTCATACGTATTGTTTTTCAGCCATGATAGATTCATTAGAACGCTTACCTAATAATGGAATTGTGCTGAAGAACATTAAAAAAACACAAAAAAATATTATGAAAGCGGTTGATTACAGTGATCTAGGTTTACCTATGAAAGATTATTTAAATGATATTCAACTAGACATCGCATCCATTCATATGGATATTTCTAAGAATTGGTTTACAAACTAATAAGGCTTTAAAACAGATGACCATTCGTGTTGCCATCAATCATCGAACTAGCTATAAATTTGATCGCCCAGTATCTTTGTCTCCACATACGGTGCGACTTCGTCCTGCTCCTCATAGCAGAACGCCTATCCATAGCTACAGCTTAAACGTAAAACCGGCCGAACATTTTATTAATTGGCAGCAGGATGCTTTTGGGAATTACTTAGCGCGCCTGGTATTTCCAGAAAAATGTACAGAATTTGAAATAGATGTTGAAGTGATCGCCGACATGGTAGCGATTAATCCTTTTGACTTTTTCGTAGAGGAATATGCTGACTTCTTTCCATTTTATTATACCAAACAGCTAAAAAAAGAATTGCTGCCATATTTGGAAAAAGAGCCTTTAAAAAGTAAAACTTGTGGCCCTTTATTTAAAAAATATCTTAAGAAAATTGATACTTCTAAGCAGGCTATTAACGATTTTTTAGTCAGTATCAACCAAAGTTTACAGCAGGATATTGATTATTTAGTCAGGCTTGAACCTGGGGTACAAACACCTGAAGAAACACTAAAAGAAGGTAAAGGGTCTTGTCGAGACTCGGCTTGGCTTTTGGTGCAATTGCTTAGACATTGTGGTTTGGCTGCACGCTTTGCATCTGGTTATTTAGTACAGCTTAAATCGGATGAAAAATCACTAGACGGTCCTTCTGGAACAGAAGAGGATTTCACCGATCTTCACGCTTGGTGTGAGGTATTTTTACCTGGCGCAGGTTGGGTAGGCTTAGACCCTACATCAGGACTTTTTGCCAGCGAAGGACATATTCCCTTAGCTTGTACTCCACACCCTGTGTCGGCTGCACCTATTGCTGGGTTCACTGATAAATGCGAAGTAGAATTTGAGTTTGATAATACCGTAACGCGGATTTTAGAAGACCCCCGTGTTACTAAACCTTATAACGAAGAGCAGTGGCAACAAATTCAAGCATTAGGTGAAGCCGTTGATAAAGAATTTGTTAAAAACGACGTTCGCTTAACGATGGGGGGTGAACCTACTTTTGTGTCTATTGACGATATGGAATCTGAACAATGGAATACAGGCGCATTAGGCGACGATAAGTTATCACTGTCGAAAACATTATTATTAAAAATACGCGATCGCTTCGCCCCTAATGGGTTATTACATTACGGCCAAGGTAAATGGTATCCCGGCGAAGAAGTCCCCCGTTGGGCACTAGGTGTTTTTTGGCGAACTGATGGCGAGCCTCTCTGGAGTAAACCTGAAAGTTTAGCTCGAATTGATACAGACTATGGCCATACCATTAAAGATGCTTGTCATTTTGGACATGCGCTTTGTCAGTTATTAAATATTCCAAGAGCCCATTGCCAGCCAGCCTATGAAGATGGTTTACATTATTTATTAAAAGAGCAATCGCTGCCTAAAAACATAGATTTACTCGCACAAAATGTAAAAACAGACGGTGACCGGCGTCGTCTTGCCAATTTAATTGAGCGAGGGATGGATATTCCTAGTGGTTTAGTCATTCCCATTAGCCGAGGCGAAGAGGGCAAGCAATGGAAAAGCAGTGTTTGGCCAATGAAGCGTGAACGCATTGTATTGATACCAGGTGATTCTCCTTTAGGCTTACGATTGCCGTTAAATGATCTGCCATCGCTTGCTAAAGAAGATGAAGAGTTACCAATCGAGCGCGATCCATTTGCACCTCGTGATCCTTTGGTTAAACGCACCGATATAACTTTCGCTGCCCCGTTACCTTCTCATAAAGAATTAACAGAAGCCGAAGAAATCCTACTGGCAAACAAAGCCATTGACGAACAGTCAAAAACCGATCCAAAATGGACAGAAGTAGTGCGCACTGCCATGTGCATTGAAGAGCGTGAAGGCCGTATTCATATATTTATGCCTCCATTAGAATACTTGGAAGATTATGTGTTTTTAGTAGCCGCCATTGAAGAGGCCGCTACTAAGCTAGAGCTTCCAGTTATTATTGAAGGCTATGAACCTCCCAGAGATCCACGCTTATTAAAATTGTTAGTCACACCCGATCCAGGTGTAATAGAAGTCAATGTTCATCCATCTAGTAACTGGCAACAGCTGGTGAATACAACCACCATACTTTATGAAGAAGCTAGGCAGTCTCGATTGTCCACTGAGAAGTTTATGCTCGATGGTCGCCACACAGGGACTGGTGGTGGCAATCATATTACGTTAGGCGGTGCCTCTCCTGAAGACAGCCCGCTGTTAAGACGTCCAGACTTATTACGCAGTTTTATTACCTACTGGCAGCATCATCCAAGTTTGTCGTACCTGTTCTCGGGTATGTTCTTAGGGCCAACCAGTCAGGCTCCAAGAGTAGATGAAGGCCGTGACGAAATGCTATATGAATTGGAAATTGCATTTTCTCAAATGTCCGAAGATGAAGTTCCGCAACCTTGGTTGGTTGATAGAATCTTAAGAAATCTATTAATCGACATTACCGGTAATACTCATAGATCAGAATTTTGCATCGATAAACTGTACTCACCAGGTAGTGCCAGTGGCCGTTTAGGTATTTTAGAATTTCGTGGTTTTGAAATGCCACCACACAGCCGCATGGCATTGGTTCAAGCTTTGTTAGTTCGCTCATTATTGGCTAGGTTCTGGAAACAACCTTATAAAAAGCCACTAGTAAGATGGGGCACCGAACTGCATGATCGCTTTATGATGCCCCATCATATTTGGCACGATATGAAAGACGTTGTTACTGACTTACAAGAACATGGTTATCCATTTGAACTGGATTGGCTAGCGCCGTTTGAGGAGTTCCGTTTCCCCCATTATGGTCGCGTTAAACTTGATGACATTGAGCTTGAACTGCGCTGGGCAATTGAACCTTGGCATGTGTTAGGAGAAGAAAGTAGCAGCTTTGGTACCGCCCGATATGTAGATTCGTCTGTAGAACGCTTACAAATTAAGGCCACTGGATTAACCGATGGTCGCTATGTGTTAGCCTGTAATGGACGTCGTGTTCCCATGAGAAATACCAGTAAACATGGTGAATATGTAGGGGCTGTTCGCTATCGAGCTTGGCAACCACCTTCTGCACTTCACCCGTTGATTAAGCCAAATGTACCTTTGATATTCGATATCATTGATACTTGGAATGGTCGTTCAATTGGCGGTTGTAGCTACCATGTTTCTCACCCTGGTGGACGCAGTTACGATACATTCCCAGTGAACTCTTTTGAAGCTGAGTCCCGACGTATTAATCGCTTTGACGATACTAGCCACACCCAAGGACAGGTCCCACCAAGGCAAGAAGTTGAGCCATTGAGGCAGTTTTTCACTAATCAAGAACCTCCCCGCCCTATGGATGTGCCACCCGAAGAGTCAAATAATGAATACCCATATACGTTAGATTTACGCCGACCTAGAGGCTGCTAATATACGCTCACTATTAAAATCGCACCGTTAAGCTGATGAAATTATTACTCTGCGACAACCATAGAACTAATTGCGGTTGTCGCAGGTGATATACTAAGATTTTTCACGCTTAAATTCAAAATCGGTATATAATATCGGCACGCTTACACCGATTCTCAGCGCACTATTTACAACCATCTTTGTCGTTATTAGGTAGCATTGTGTCCCAACCCACTTATCCTCAGAACCAGCCCTTACCTCAGCCACAATTTCGAACACAATCTAAAGCACAATCACAGTCACAATCTTCGACTCAAACCCAAGAAACTGAGGGCTTAGATTATAAGCAACCACCTACGTCTATTCCAGATCATGTTTTCAACGCAGAAGGGAAAGTAAAGCCTGAGTGGAGCTATTTGCTTAACAGTTTCAATGATCTTGGTATTAATACCTTAAATGATCGTAATGACAAGGCTCGTCGAATTTTACGTGATGACGGTGCCACTTATAATATTTATAACAAAGGTAATACTGAAAGCAGCCAATGGGAATTGGACTTGGTACCTTCTATTATTGGCAGTGAAAATTGGGCTGATATTGAGGCAGGCCTATTAGAGCGTGCTGAATTATTTAACTTAATGTTAAGAGATTTTTATGGCCCAAGAACATTATTAAAACAACATGCGCTGCCACCTGAGGCACTGTTTGCTCATGGCGGTTTTTTAAGGGCCTGCCAAGGTATTCAAATCCCCGGTGAACACGAATTAATTCTTCACTCCGTGGATATGGTCCGCCAGAAGGATGGCAGCATGTGCGTTTTATCTGACCGCACGCAAGCACCCAGCGGCGCAGGCTATGTGCTAGAAAACAGGACGGTGATGTCCCGTGTTTTCCCAAGCTTATTTCGTGACAGCCATGTGCATCGTCTGGCCAGCTTTTTTCAGCGCTTGCGCCATAAGCTTATTTCATTGTCCCCGTCTGAAAATCAGGCCCGTGTAGTGGTACTAACGTCGGGTCCACACAATGAAACTTATTTTGAGCATTCGTATATTTCAAACTACCTGGGGTTTCCACTAGTACAAGGTGGTGACCTAGTTGTTCGAAATGGCTTTGTCTGGATGAAGTCCTTAAATGGACTTGATAGAGTAGATGTGATTTTGCGCCGTATTGATGATGTATCTTGTGACCCTGTTGAATTGCAAAGCCGTTATCAGTTAGGTGTTCCTGGTTTATTAGATGTGGTTCGATCTGGCCGTGTTGTTATGGCAAACCCGTTAGGGTCAGGTGTACTAGAGAACCCCATTTTACTTAAATATTTGCCCGCCATAAGTAAAACACTGTTAGGAAGAGAGCCACGACTTGCCTCTGTTAAAACCTACTGGTGCGGAGACTCTGGGGATTTAAGTTATGTAATTGCAAATATTAAAAATTTAATTATCAAGCCTATATATCGTGGTTCGAGCTTGAGCAGCTTATGGGGCGGAGACCTTAGCAGCACAGAAGTGGCTGAACTGTTGGATAAAATCAAAAAGCGCCCTCAGCAATTTGTGGCTCAAGAGCGAGTAGAAAAGTCTCATATTCCGACACTGACTAACGGAACACTAGAACCTAGACCTGCCATTCTAAGAACATTTGCAGTGGCGGCTGATAGTACCTACATTGTAATGCCGGGTGGCCTGACCAGAGTTGGCTTAGAAGAAGACTCTGCGCGTATTAGCATGCAGTCTGGCTGCCCAAGTAAAGATACATGGGTAACGGCAACAGAACCTGAAAGGATCGATGAAGACAATACAGCGGATGCCGCACAAGCAAAGTTAGAAGCCATACTGGTTAGCTTACCAAGCCGAGTAGTTGAGAATTTGTTCTGGATGGGTCGCTATGCTGAGCGCGCTGAAGCGTCGCTACGAATTCTTAGAACCGTATTCATGCTGATTAACGATGAGCAAGCAATTAGTAGAGAATCTCAACGGATTTTATTAAGGTCTATTACAGAAATAACCGGTACACAGCCAGGATTCTTAGAGGCAACCGAAGAGCAACTGGATAATCCAGAAAAAGAATTACTGCTTATTATTAAAGATGGCAGTCGTATGGGCAGTATTAAGTCTTCGTTAAACTCACTTTTTTATTGCGCCGACGAATCTAAAGAATTGCTATCTTCAGATACAATTCGTGTTATCAATGATCTTCGTGATGCGGTGGATAACTTAGAACCTTCATTTGCAAGTGGTTTATCTTCGGCTCCTGAAGAAGCACTAGATCCACTGGTTACTCCGCTAATCGCCCTTTCTGGTTTGATACAAGAAAGCATGGTCCGTGGTGTTGGCTGGCACTTTATGAATCTAGGCAGACGTGTTGAACGAGCAGCCCAGATTATAAAAGCTGTGACAACATTAATCACTCCTGTTGCGAACCGATCTGACAGCAAAATATTATTAAAGGCCATGCTTACCTCTATGGAAGTAAGTATTGCATACCGAAGACAAGGACGTACGAGAGCTGGTATAGAGCTAGGGCTTGAACTAGTGATGATTGATGGAACCAACCCAAGGTCCTTAATGTTTCAATTTGAACAGCTGCAGTATCATTTTGAAAGTATTCGTAACAACGATATAAATTCACGACAGCTAGAAGAGGAAGATCGAGTTTTATTAGAGGCCGTTTCCAGCCTTAAGCTCTCTCGTATTTCTGAATTAGCGGAAACTACTGACGGCTATAGAACAGAACTTATTGAGCTATTGATGCGGATAAATTCATTACTAGCTGATTTTAGTAATATTATTACTGATAAATATTTTGAACATAAAGTAGATGCTCAGCAGTTAGTTGATACTTATTTAGATGATTAATCTAATTGTTTTTTATACTGATACATCAAATGAATTGGAGGCCCTGAATGCGTTATAGAGTTAGACATACCACAGAATATAAGTACGCGGACCGCGTGTCTCATTGCTATAACTTGGCCAACTTAACGCCAAGAAATACCAGTCGTCAAAGATGTATTAAGAGTCGAATTATTGTGTCACCTAATGCGATTCATTCAAATACCCGCACTGATTACTTTGGCAATGAAAGTTATCACTTTGAAATTCAAGCGCCACACAAAGAATTATCGATTACGGCAGAAAGCGAAATTGAGATAACTGAAACAGAATTTGATTTTAAAACTAACCCAGGTATGACCTATCGTGAAGTCTTAGACTATATTAGCGGTATACCATCATTTGAAGCTATTGAAGCCCGAGAGTTCTGTTTAGACTCGCCTATGATAAGAGCAAGTGCTGCCTTAGCAGAATATGCCCAACCGTCATTTTCAGATTCACGCCCACTCTATGAGTGCGTAGCTGAGCTAACAACAAGAATTTTTAATGACTTTGCTTATACTCCTGGCTTCACTACTATCGCCACCCCTTTGTCAGAAGTATTAGAACATAAAAAAGGGGTATGCCAAGATTTTGCACATTTACAAGTGGGGTGCTTGCGCGCCATGGGAATTCCGGCTAAATACCTTTCTGGCTACATGGAAACATTACCACCACCCGGGCAAAAAAAATTAGTAGGAGCTGATGCAACACATGCTTGGATTTCTTATTTTTCACCCAATCAAGGTTGGATAGAATTTGACCCTACGAATGACAAGCAGGCAGGTATTCAGCATATAGTGACAGCCGAAGGAAGAGACTATTATGATGTAACACCGTTAAAAGGTGTCATATTTGGAGGAGGGAAAAGTCCTATATTGGAAGTATCTGTTGATGTTGCGCGTTTGAAATAAGGACTTAAGCTTATTTTTGGGTTTTAGTTTTTTACGGAATTTTGGGTTAAGGTTTATTAAGCGCTTTACGTTAATACACCCTAACGCCCATTGTTTGTCTAGAAGTCTACTCCGATACGAGCTTTGATTCCTGACTTGTATGCATGCTTCACATCTTTAATTTCTGATACTGTGTCTGCAATTTCTTGCAGTGCTGAACCACCACCACGCCCCGTTACTACCACGCTCATTTCTCGTGGACGATTTTTAAGCGCGTTTATAAT
>JBLHVV010000072.1:0-16019 GCA_047628755.1 Crocinitomicaceae bacterium
AGTTCGCTATTTCTATCGGGCTTAATTTATTTTAAACTGGATTGAGTAAGCCTTTTTGTGAAATAGTTTACTAATAGATAAAGATAAAACAGGTCCGATACGTTTTAGCTGGGTGGAACTTATAAAAATTTTTTGGGGATACTTATAGTAAGAATAAAGAATAAAGAATAAAGAATAAATAATTGAAACAATAAAATTCAAGAGATCACCGTACTATAAAATATACTCGTATAACTAAATTATACGATCTAATAAACTCTGATTGACATTGGAATAATTCTTTAGGAATGTTTATGATATCGACGTTATTTTAAATATAAGTTATTTAGATAAAATATAATATTATTATTAGTAAAAATTAATGTATGGATAAACTTAGGATCAATGTTGACGAGTCCTTCTTTAAGTATTTTAAAATCTACTTTACCAATAATACACCCTCATTTAAACCTTGATTAAGAATAGGCTGTGCAATCAAACTCCATCCGAATCTAATTGAAACCAACGTAACCATTTATCTGACTATAAACCTGGAGATGGAAAGATACTAGTCTTATCATAAAAGTTTGATTTTAACTCTTTAGCTGAACAATCCACTAAGATAATAGCGATATCTGTTTGACCAAAAATCCCTAATATTAAAAGATATAAGGGTAAATATTTTTTTGCCACTAAAATTAAACAGAGAATTTATAATAATAGAGTCTTTACTGATAGATTCTACTTAGTCTACAAAGGTATAACCTTATGAGCTAAATAAAGCCAAAGAGGTCTCTGATTTATTGCGAAACTTCACTTTAACCCTGATTATTAAACCTCAACACAATATAGTCTGAAAAATTAGGAGCTTCATGTTGTTTTGAAAGAAAAGATATTTTACAAGATATCAAAGCGCCTTCAAAGCGGCCAAAATGTTCTAGAGCACTACGAACTTTAGATGATTCTACTGAACGACCCCATTTTGTTTTTCTAGAAATAGCGTAATAGATTCACAGCCTTCGTGTTCAGATTTATTTAAGATAACAAGTCCAGCCCACTCATCTGAATCGAAAATCTAAATACAAAACTTGTCTGATAGCTTTTATTAATGATGGGCGTACCATTGGTCTAGACAGATAATAGCGTTTCATAGATTATAAGCAGCTGTGCCATAGCGATGGGTGTATGCACACCTCCGACTATGGCCAAAAGCCTATCGTTCTTCACTAGTTATTCTATATTGGCATTTCCACTTACAGGATTACTGCGATGATCTTTTTTTTGAATAAAACTTGTTCGCCTAAAAATCTGCAACTGACGACAATATCAACAATTGCTAGATAGGCATAGAATCCCATAAACAAAATAATTATGAGTCGCTCATTTGAGTTATTACTATCTATTAAATTTGACTTAAAACTTATGTTCAACATTCAATTAAAGTGAAGCGAATAAAAATACAATTTGAGTTTAGACCACCATTAAGTATTTTGTGGTCTAGAGAGTGTATATTCATAGAGATTACCCATCTGAGTCTAATTAGGGCCATCATGGGTTTAAGGATAAGTTAAAAACTTATAAGACAAAGGGTAAAAGAGTAAATACAATAGTCTATTTATAGCCAATTATTTAAACGTTTCAAATAACTGCTTCAAATCTCGACCTAACGCAGTCAGAGCAATAGTTTCTTTAGAAATCTGCGCACTGCCTTGGGATGAGTCCTCTGATAAACTAGCAATATTAGATATACTTTGATCGATTTCTTGTGTCACAGATAATTGTTCTTCGGTTGCACTGGCAATTTGAAAATTCTTTTCTGCGATAACAGAAACTGAGTTATTAATTCGGTTCAGCGAGTCTAAAGCAGCAACTACTGTTTCTACTGTAGACTCTGTTTTTTCAGAACTTTGGCCAATGACAGCAACCGCTTCTTGACTACCTTTTTGAAGTTTATCAATCATGTCATTGATCTCTTGAGTCGACTGTTGAGTTCGACCAGCAAGGGTTCTTACTTCGTCAGCAACCACTGCAAAACCTCGACCTTGCTCTCCAGCCCTTGCGGCTTCGATTGCTGCATTTAAGGCGAGTAGGTTTGTCTGGTCTGCAATCCCTCTTATAACATCTAAAACAGCCCCAATGGATTGTGATTCGTCTTCGAGTTTATTAATAACGTCTGACGCAGTATGTATATTAGTAGCAAGGGACTTAATTTCGTCAGATGATTTTTTCATTATAGCCATCACATCTTTGGCTTCTTTATTAACAGCTGTAACAGATTCAGCTGCATCTTCTGCATTGTTTGCGATTTCTTTAACAGTAGCTGTCATTTCATTTATAGCAGTTGCCACTTGCTGGGTTTCATTATGTTGTTTGTCAACAATTTCTTTACCTTCAGTAGCCATTGATTCTAAATTAGAAGAAGATGTAATAAGATTTTTACTAACAGCTTCAATTTTTTCAATGGTCATTTGAATTTTTTCAGCAAACTGATTGAACGCCTGGGCTAAACTGCTTACTTCATCATTACCTTTGAGGATTAAACGCTTACTCATATCCCCATCATCTCCAGATATATCCAATAAGGCTGCCGTAGTTTCATCGATTGGATTAGTTATACTTTTGGCTATTAGTGTCGCTACAAAAATAAGTGGAAAAATTAATATCGTTAAAAAAACGCCTAGCATCCAAACGTAACTTATAAATATCTCATCTATATCGTCAACATATACTCCAGACCCAATAACCCAGCCCCAAGGCTCAAAGCCTTTTACATAAGATACTTTATCAACAGGTTCATCATGACCCGGCTTAGGCCATTGGTAAGTTACCACTCCTTCACCACTCAACTGGACAATACGGGTCATTTCAATGAATAATAATTTTCCAGAGGGGTCCTTAACTGCAGACATATTTTTACCATCTAGCGACGGTTTCATAGGGTGCATAAGCATCACTGAGGAAAGGTCTTGTACCCAAAAATAATTATTATTGGCATAACGTAGCTTTTTTATAGCGGCTAGAGCAAGCGCTTGAGTTTTTTCTAGTGGCGCTTTGTCGATTAAACCCTCTTCATAAATATTTTCCATTAAGCTGTATGCAGACTCAACTAAATGACGTGTTTGTTTTTCTTTTTGCTCTAGTAGTTGAATTCTGAATTGGTAAATAATCATACTGGAAACGAACAATATGCTAATAATAGACAGTAATATCAGGGCATTTAGGCGTTGAGAAATACTAAAATTTCTTAAAAAAGTCATGGTTACCTCTGATACATCAACTTTATGTCACTGTAGATATATCTAACTAAAAATAAAATAAATAATTAATTTACAGCTTAGAATATTGTCTAGATTAATCAAATTTTTATGAATGGTTTCTTGCTTAAAACCATGTATGAAACGGGTAAAAATCTAACGGATACTAACTAGTAGTCAGTTTGTGTCAATATGGGGGTATTACATTGTGAGATCAGACATTAATAATCGGAGCAGGTATTTCTTTAGTCATCCTGCCTCTATATATTATAAATATTACTTAAACAGAGCTGAATTGGAACAGGAAATAACGAGTAAATATCCATTTGGGTTATTTATGATCAGTTTTTAATGTTAGTTAATGTATTAATTAAACTTACTTCACCACCACTAAAGCAGAAATATACCACTGCTATCGCAAGAGCAACTGGTAATAAGTAATCAGTTATTATGTTTGAATTAACAGTAAGTTTCCATAAAGCAGTGTAATGACATCTCCAAAGATTCACTTTTGAGAAAAGTACACTTTTAATTTTAGCAGAATTACCTTCCATCCCGTCAGAATTATAGGGTGTTGTTATTGAGTATTGCCAGTCGTTATTCTTTAATTGCTCAACCTGAGAAAAATTTACTGTGCATCCAGGGTGGTTTTTTGCTGCATATTTTCGAATTGATGAGCCAATCGACTCCTCTAGCGAGTGGTGGTGTCCTAATCGTATTTTCTTCAATCCTTCTTGCATAAAGTATTGATAAAATCGAATACTGAAATACAAAAAAAGTACCCATATCCCGGTGTACAAAGACTGCGGATTTCCTAGGTCACTAAACTGCATTCCTAGTAAAGTTAACTTCTCGATTTTAATCTCTGCATACTTAGTAAAACCCAAAATACAACATATCAATAGAAGGTTTCTTCTTTGCCTTATCATCCCATCTGACATTGGTTCTATATCCATTTGGTAACCTCATGAATAAAATTTAAAATGGCTTCACATCTATGAGTCAGCTACCTTTGCTTTTTATGAGTATATTCGGCCGCAGCAATAGTAATTGGTATTGAAATGTCCTTCATAGAGTTGCCTATAACCCTATTGGTATTTTTATATGGTTATAAAAGTTTATTATGCGTCGTTAAGTCCTTTATTCTGGGGTGGCTTTACAGGTTAATTTATTATAATTAAGTAATCATGAGATTTTTGGATCGTTAGCCCAAATATCATGATTTTTTCTACTCTGGAGATTAAGGTTATAAAGCATTGTATCTATTTAAAGTGCGTTCTTTTTGAAGAGTTTTTATGCACGTTTTAATTCGTACATTCAAAGGGTCTAGGTCCGTGCATATGGGAGTTGTTTGGAATACAGCAGCTTACGCTCTAGTGAACTCCAGAAAGCTTGGAGTTAAGAATAGACTTGGCTTTCATAGGGTGCCAGGGGTTTTAGTGTAATGCAGAGTTTTTGAGGTTGTTCCATTGATTGTCAATAGTGTCCACTTTTCCCTTGTCTTGTTTGCAACCTTCATGGCTACTGGAAAAAATGGTGGCCCCTCCCTGACTCGAACAGGGGACCTACCGATTATGAGTCGGGTGCTCTAACCAACTGAGCTAAGGGGCCATTTTTTGAATGTCGCCATTAGGATTGCCCTAATGATGTGAACATAAAAAAAGAGCGTGGATTATAGTGTCCCATGCTCTTCTTGCATAGACCTAAGCCAACTTATTTTGACTTAAGTTCATGATTTCTTAGGGTTTTAATCGTCTAGGAACGATCTTAGGTGGTCACTACGCGATGGATGACGTAATTTGCGCAATGCTTTCGCTTCAATTTGGCGAATACGCTCACGCGTTACGTCAAACTGTTTGCCCACTTCTTCTAACGTGTGGTCGGTGTTCATGTCGATACCGAAGCGCATACGCAGTACTTTAGATTCACGAGCCGTTAGGCCGTTCAGTACACCGCGGGTCGCATCCGTCAGGCCAGTTTCAGTAGCATGATCGATAGGGCTGTCGCCGTTTACGTCTTCTATAAAGTCACCTAAGTGGCTATCTTCGTCATCACCGATAGGTGTTTCCATTGAGATAGGCTCTTTAGCAATTTTAAGTACTTTACGAATCTTGTCTTCTGGCATGTCCATGCGCTCTGCCAATTCTTCAGGGCTGGCTTCGCGGCCCATTTCCTGAAGCATTTGACGGCTTACACGGTTCAGTTTGTTGATTGTCTCAATCATGTGAACCGGTATACGTATGGTGCGTGCTTGGTCAGCGATAGAACGAGTAATCGCCTGACGAATCCACCAGGTAGCGTAAGTCGAGAACTTATAACCACGACGGTATTCAAACTTGTCTACGGCTTTCATTAAGCCAATGTTGCCTTCTTGGATCAAATCTAAGAATTGCAGACCACGGTTTGTGTATTTTTTAGCAATAGAGATAACCAAACGTAGGTTAGCTTCTACCATTTCTTTCTTGGCACGACGTGCGCGAGCTTCACCGATCGATACACGACGGTTAATTTCTTTAAGGTCGGTTATGGCTACGCCAACTCGTTCAGCTAGCTGACGAATTTTTCGTTGTGCACGGTCAAGGTCATATTTATGATTGGTTAATACGTTGGCTTTGTCGCCAGCGTTAGCAATAAATTCACCAACCCAGTCAATATTACCTTCGTTGCCTTGGTACGATTTAATAAAGGTTCGGCGGTCTACTTTGCATTTACGTGTAATGATCATCATTAGTTGACGTTCTTGTACACGAATGAAATCAAGGTTATCGCGAGCATTGCCCACTAGTTCATCAAAGTATTTTGGCGATAATTTAATGGGTGCAAAAATTTCAGCTAAAAATAAATTCTCTTTGTCAGCTTGCTTGCTACCGCGGCCGTATTTTTCAATGGCTTTTTCAGTTTTAACTAACTGAACATCAATTTCAGCCATACGACGTTTAACTTCTACAGGGTCTGGTCCAGTAGGTGTGTCGTCTTCGTCGTCTTCGGCTGGTTTGCCGTCAGCTGTTTTACCAGCGGCTTTTAGTTCAGCGGCTTTAGCGTCGGCGGCTTTTTTATCAGCGGCCACTTGTGCCGAAATTGGAGTTGCTGGAACTGGGTCGTCGTCGCTTGCATCAATAAAGCCGTTAAACACGTCACCAAGACGGTTAATTTCTTCATCGGCCATTGACTCTTCAACAGCGGTTAAAACAGTACGAACAGCACCAGGATAGTATGACAAGGCTGCCATTACTTCACGTATGCCTTCTTCGATACGTTTGGCGATTACAATTTCGCCTTCACGGGTCAACAGCTCAACGGTACCCATTTCACGCATGTACATACGCACAGGATCGGTTGTTCTACCCACGTCGCTTTCTACAGCAGCTAGGGCTGCGGCCGCTTCTTCAATTGCGGCTTCGTCTGTGGTGATTTCACCCATGTTAAGTTCATCAGCATCAGGAGCCACTTCGGCTACTTTTATACCAATGTCGTTAATCATTCGGATGATATCTTCTACCTGTTCAGGGGTAGCGATGTCATCTGGAAGATGGTCATTTACCTGCGCGTAGGTCAGGTAACCTTGCTCTTTGCCTTTGGCAATAAGCTCTTTTAGACGGGACTGTTTTGTAGCGGCCATATATACCCTGTAATGTCCTGTACTGCTGCACGGATCAAACCCGAAATTATAGCGATGTGATCAGCTGTTAGCCAGTGCATAGTTGCATAAGTGCTTGATAATGGGGTCAAATTAGGCACTTTCAAGCCTAAAGCCCTAATTTTTGTGTTTTTTCTGATTTATTTGTCTGGAACGTTGTATTTTACTGCCCTATTCGTGGGGCTGTTAGTCAGTCTAAGTCATGAGTTCTTGATATCTCTTTTGATCGCCTTCACTTAAATCTTGCAATTTTCCACCGCAATTGAGCAGTTTCGTATTGAGTAAATCCAATTCAGTCAGCCTTTTGGCCCAGCTGAAAAGCTGCTGTTCTTGAGAGCTTAGACTGTTGAAACTGTGTTTGTTGCCTAATTGCTTGAATATTCTACTTTGGATTTGTTTGGCGGCCCTAATCCTTAGGTTATTTAGGCAATCGTTGGCCGCTTGCTCTTGCTCTAGGTGACCTTCCTTTTTGTTGTGTTGCTGCGACAACTCACGATAAGACTGGTAATCGGGGTCGTTAGTTAAAATGCCCAATGCGTCTAATAAGTTGTTCTGTGGTGATGCTTGTAGCTTTCCAATCATGTTGGCTAATAGTGTGGAGTAGTGGCCGTTAAATTCTTGTAAAAATGCTAGGTCACCATAGCGCTCAATCACTTGGGGTGCGTGCAGTAATATAGAAATGGTTTGGCTCACAATTACTGGCTCTTTGGTTTCCACTATCCGGTGTTCGTTAGCTTGCTCGTGTTCGTTGTGATTGTAGTTATTGTCGTCTTGGTATCTGTCCTCACCATGATAAGAGGGGTCGTTTTCGTAATGAGAGTAGTCACCGTCGTCATGATGGCTTGGGCCGGGCTCTGAACTTCTAGTGGCCGCAGTCGACTGCATAATGCTTCTGGGGTCGTGGCTGTTGGCTTGCTTGCTTTGTTTGGCTTTTGAAGCGCTGTTTCTATTGGTGCTTGTGGGGCTGGCCTCATAAGTGGGCTTAGGTTCGGCTTCGGCCATGGCTTTTAAGTCAGATACATCTATGTGCGTGGTTTCAGCTAGCTTTTGCCAAAACAGGCTTTTAAGCGCAATACCAGGAATTTGCATGATCATTGGACCAGCTAATTTGGCTAGACGCGCGCGGCCTTCAATGCCTTCAGGATCTTCAATTTCATCTTGCAGTTGTCTAATTAGATACTCGCCAATGCCTTGGGCGTTGTTAATTCTTTGCTCAAAGCCCTCTTTACCTTCTTTCCGAACCATGCTGTCTGGGTCTTCACCGTCAGGTAAAAACAAAAATCGTATTTGCTGGCCGTCTTCTAAAATGGGCAGCGATTGTTCCAGTCCGCGTTTGGCCGCTTTGAGTCCTGCTTGGTCACCGTCAAAGCAAAAAATAACTTCGGGTGCAATTTTAAACATTTTTTGTAGATGGGTTTGGCTGGTGGCGGTGCCCAGTGTGGCGACTGCGTAGTGCAGGCCAAATTCATGCAAAGCTACCACGTCCATATAGCCTTCTACGACTAAAAAGCGTTTAAGAGGTTGGCGAATTTGGCGGCATTCGTAAAGGCCATAAAGTTCTTGGCCTTTATTAAAAATAGAAGTCTCTGGGCTGTTTAAGTATTTAGGTTTGTCGTCGCCTAGGGTTCTTGCCCCAAAGCCTATGGTGCGACCACGAACGTCGCGAATAGGAAAAACAATGCGGTTACGAAAGCGGTCGTATGTTTTGCCACTGTCATTTTTTACTAGCATGCCAGTATCGATTAAGGCTTGGTGTTTTTCTTCATCATGCTTGTTTTGCGAGTCGACGCCTAAAATGTCTTTTAAGTTGCTCCAGCCGGGTGGGGCGTAACCAATATTAAAGAACTTGGCGGCTTTGCCTGATAGACCGCGGTTTTTTAGGTAATCAACGGCCACTTGCTTGCCGTCGTGAAAGCGCAGTTGTTGCTGGTAGAATTCGTTGGCGCTGCCCATCAGTTCATAATGGCTAATGCGTTCTTGCTGTTGTTTTTGCTGAAATGGCGACATTTCTTCTTTCGGCACTTCCATGCCCATAGAGTCGGCTAATAAGGTGACCGCTTCAGGAAAGTCGATATTGTCGTAGTCCATCACAAAGCCAATGGCGTTGCCTTTTGCGCCACAACCAAAGCAATAATAAAATTGTTTGTCAGAGGCTACAGTAAACGAGGGTGTTTTTTCATTATGAAACGGGCAGCAGGCAGAGTGGTTTTTGCCAGCTTTTTTCAATCGGACACGACTGTCTACCACGTCTACAATGTTTACGCGGGCTAATAGATCGTCAATAAATGTTTGGGGGATTCGGCCAGCCATAGGACCTTAGATTGCCAAAGAAAAGCTCATTAAGCGAGCTTGTCTTTAACCAATTTGCTGATGGCACCCATATCGGCTCGGCCAGCTACTTGTGGTTTAACAAGTGCCATTACCTTACCCATATCTTGCATGCCAGAGGCACCGCTATCTGTCACTGCTTTAACAACAATGGCCGATAGTTCTTCCTCGGTTAGGGCTTCCGGAAGGAATTCCTGTATAACGCTGACTTCGAAATGCTCTACTTCTGCTAGGTCTGTGCGACCTGCATCTTCATACTGCTTAATAGAGTCACGACGTTGTTTTAGCATCTTGTCCATTATGACAAGAACACGAGCGTCATCTAGTTCGATGCGTTCGTCTACTTCTACACGTTTGAGCTCGGCTTGAATCGACCGTACAGCTTGAGTGCGTGGCTTATCTTTAGCACGCATTGAAGCTTTAACAGCGTCTTTAAGTTTTAGGATTAAACCTTGCTCATTCATGATATGTCTCTAGTCAGATCTTAGTAAAGACGAGTCATTTTGCGTGTTTCGCGAGAAACTTTTTTCGCATGACGCTTAACAGCAGCCGCTTTTTTACGCTTACGTTCAGTTGTAGGCTTTTCAAACTGTTCGCGACGACGTACTTCTGAAAGTACTCCGGCTTTTTCACATGAACGTTTGAAGCGACGTAGTGCTACGTCAAATGGCTCGTTTTCTTTTACTTTAACTTGTGGC
This sequence comes from Crocinitomicaceae bacterium, assembly GCA_047628755.1. Lineage (GTDB taxonomy): Bacteria > Pseudomonadota > Gammaproteobacteria > Pseudomonadales > Oceanobacteraceae > Bermanella. Next base: position 9,897 of record JBLHVV010000072.1, read on the forward strand.
ATTAAAAATTTACCTTTGTATCAGTTGACTTAAATAGACGGCAAAACCCATCTATTTGGAATCTTTTGCTCGCACTGATGTGATATTCCACACAGGCCCTATTGAGGCGGGGGATTCTACTAGCTTTGGCAAGCAAATGCAAAGCTGAAATGAGTATAGTTGATGAAAATAGCTAAGGCTATGTAGCCCTTATGCCAGCTGGGCTATGGTGTTATGGGCTGTCTCTAAGTAGAATAGTCAGCTCAAAAAACAATGGGGTTGGCATGCGAGTTTTAGCCATAGAAAGCAGTTGCGACGAAACTGGTGTCGCTATTTATGATTCAGAGCAGGGGTTATTGTCCCATGCACTGTACAGTCAAGTGGATATGCACGCTAATTATGGTGGTGTAGTGCCTGAGTTGGCTAGTAGAGACCATATTCGCAAGTCTATTCCTTTATTAAAGCAAGTATTCGCAGATGCAAGTTGCACCTACGAAGACTTAGACGGCATCGCTTATACATCTGGTCCAGGACTAGCAGGTGCATTATTAGTAGGGGCGTGTTTAGCCCGCAGTTTGGCGTGGAGCTGGGGAATTCCAGCTTTGGCCGTTCACCACATGGAAGGGCATTTATTAGCCCCTTTATTAGAAGACGTTGCTCCAGAATTTCCTTTTGTGGCTTTACTGGTCAGTGGCGGTCACACTCAATTAGTCGATGTGAAAGGCATTGGCCAATACGAATTGCTAGGTGAAAGTATTGACGATGCCGCAGGTGAGGCATTTGATAAGACCGCAAAAATGATGGATCTACCTTACCCCGGTGGTCCCCACATTGCTCGTTTGGCAGCTAATGGAATACCCGGGCGTTTTAAATTTCCGCGCCCCATGACCGACCGCCCAGGTTTAGACTTTTCGTTCAGTGGATTAAAAACATTCGCAAGAAACACCATTATAAAATGTCAGCAAGAAACTGGTTTAACCGACCAAGACAAAGCGGATATTGCATTGGCGTTTGAACAGGCGGCGGTAGATACAATGGTAATTAAGTGTCGCCGAGCGTTAGAGTTAACCGGACGCAAACGCTTAGTGATTGCTGGAGGGGTAAGTGCAAATAAATACCTAAGGGAAAAATTACACCAGCTTATGGACAAGCAGAAAGGACAGGTATATTACCCAAGACCAGAGTTTTGTACCGACAACGGTGCGATGATTGCTTATGCCGGTTGTCAAAGAATGAAGGCTGGGCAAAAAGATGGTGATGAGATTATCATTCATCCCCGTTGGCCTATGTCTGAACTTTCACCGATTTAAGCAGCATTGTACGTTTTAAGTGAGCAAGGATAAGTATGGATAAGGTTTTTGTTGAAGGCTTAGAGATCGAGACCATTATTGGTATTTACGATTGGGAGCGTGAAATTAAGCAAATCGTTCGCATCGATTTAGAAATGGCATGGGATAATAAGCCTGCGGCTAAGAGCGAAGATATTCAATTTGCTTTAAATTACAAAGATGTCTCTAAGCGCTTGATCAGTCATATCGGCGGCAGTGAATTTTTATTAGTAGAGACTATGGCCGAGGCCATTGCGCAAATTATTTTAATTGAATTTAATGTTCCGTGGTTAGATTTAAGGTTAAGCAAGCCAGGTGCCATTCGTGGTGCTATTGCTGTAGGTGTTCATATTCAGCGAACTAAAGACGACATTCAAAGCTTAACTGCTTATGTGCCACAACCTAGCGTGATTGAGGAAACTTAAAGTATGGCGAAGGTATACGTTAGCATTGGCAGTAATATTGAAAAGCAGAAACATATTAAAGTGTGCCTGCAAGAATTGGCCGAGCAATTTTCTAATTTGGTGCTTTCACCAATATATGAAAGCGAAGCGGTTGGTTTCGAAGGAGATACATTTTACAACCTAGTGGCTAAATTCGATACAGAATTGACGGTTGGTGAGCTAAGTAAAGCGTTTAAAGAGATGGAAGATAAGTATGGCCGAAATAGAGGTGGGCCTAAATTTGGTAGTCGAACGTTAGATGTTGATATTTTAACCTACGACGACGTAATTGGGGATATTGACGGAGTGCAATTACCCCGTGATGAAATTACTAAAAATGCATTTGTATTATTGCCGCTGGCGGATATTGCTCCTGACGACTTGCATCCAGAGCAAAAAGTTAGTTATGCGCGGTTGTGGTTTTTCTTCGATAAAGATTTACAAAACTTATGGCAAGTCACCTTGTAGTAAATAGCTTGTAGTAGAAAATTTAAGTAGAAAATTTATATCAAAGAGTTGGTTGCAAGAAAAGCATCTAAAAATCAGCTATGAACTGTCCGACCACCATCTACATTAATAATCTGCCCATTAATGTAAGAGTTGTTTACTAAAAACAGAACCGTATCGCTAATATTTTTTTCATCTCCTAAGCGCTTGGCAGGGATTTTACTTAAAATTGCCTGCTGAGTACTAGAGTCATTCCCAGTCTTTCCATTATCTTCTGGCCATAAAATAGCTCCAGGGCTGACCCCATTGCAGCGTAATTCGTGTCCATGATCTTTTGCTAACGAGAGTGTTAAGTTTTTTAATGCAGCCTTACTGGCACAATAAATAGGATGTTGCTCTAACGTCCGATCGGCGTGGATATCAATTAAGTTAATAACCGACCCGTTACCTTTTATGAGTAAAGGCAGTAGTGCTTGAGTAAGGAAAAATGGAGTTTGCACATTGATTGTAAATAATGCCTGCCAATCTTTTTGGCTAGCTGTTTCCCATGGAGTGGGAAAAAACGATGAGGCATTATTAACTAAAACATCTAGATGCTGACATTGCTCTTTTACCCATAGGCTTATTTGAGCGGCGGCTTGTGGGTCATTTAGATCTGCACTATATGTAAAACAAGTATTGGGTCGTATAGAGTTTAACGTATGGGCTAAAGTGTTAGCCTCAGCTTTACTTTTCCCATAATGTAAAAAAATATCATAGCCTGCATTATGTAGGGCTGTTGCTATAGCTGCCCCAATGCGTTTTGCTCCCCCAGTAATTAATGCATATTTTTTGTATTCTGAATTCATTGTATTTTTATTCATAAGTGTCTTTTAGCTGTAAAATTTCTGCCTTTATGGCTTTAATTCGTGCTTGCTCTATAGCTTGGCCAATTTTCGGTCCAGGTAGGCCAGAGGCCGAAATGGCTTTGGTATCGATACTATTGGCCGCGTCTAATAAAGCTTGAATATAGTTAGCTTGTTTGTATTCAATGCTCTCAAAGCCAGTGCGACCCCTAGAGTCGGCTTTACTTGCTAATAATAAATTTTCAAAGCGTTCTGGTTTTCTCAGTGCGTCAGTATTTTTAAATAGTTTAAATACGGTTTCAGCTTTTAACTCAAATGCACGATGAATATGTGTATGGAACTCACAGGTTTTTAATGCTAAATCTTTAAACTTGTTAGGTACTTTTAATCGCACACATAAATTTTTAATGGGTTCTATCCCCAGTTTTTCGTGAGCGATATGTCTGGGCCAATTCTCTGGTGGTGTTTTGGCTTTGCCTAAGTCATGCATAAGGGCAGCAAAACGTATTGATGTATCTGAGCTTAAATAAGTCGCTTGCTTAAGTGACAGTAAGCTATGAATGCCAGTATCTATTTCTGGATGATGCTTTTCGGTCTGTGGTACACCAAATAAATCATCCAGTTCTTTAAAATTGACTGCCAGTGCTTGGCATTGTCTTAGTACTTCAAAATAAACCCAAGGGCTTTTTTCACTCAAGGCCCGTTCAGTTTCAACCCAAACCCGTTCTGGAGTTAGAGTTTCTAATTCGCCGCTTAGGCTAATGTATGTCATAAGCTTAAGTGTTTCGGGGGCTAGAACGAAACCTAAGTGATGAAAGCGTGCAGCAAACCGCGCTACTCTTAGTACCCTTAGCGGGTCTTCACTGAATGCAGGGCTCACATGACGTAAAATTTTATCGGCTAAATCTTGCTGACCGTTGTATGGGTCGGTAATGGTGCCATGTTCATCTTGAGCCATGGCGTTAATGGTTAGATCCCGTCGTATTAAGTCGTCTTGTAATGTGACGTTTTTGCCAAAATCTACAGCAAAACCTTGGTAACCGGTGCCACTTTTACGCTCTGTGCGAGCAAGGGCGTACTCTTGTTGAGTTTTAGGGTGCAAAAATACAGGAAAATCGGCGCCCACTTGCTTGTAACCATCGGCGATCATTTGTTCTGGGGTACTGCCAACCACTACCCAGTCTTTATCTTTGCTAGCAATATGCAGTAATTGGTCGCGAACGGCGCCGCCCACTAGATAGGTTTTCATTTTGGTATTTTTGCATCCATTAGTTTTGTGATGGCATGAGCCATACAAAAATGTAGACAGTTTACGGGTTTACTTACGGTATAACAATTTAACGGTTGAGCATAATGGCTGGGCAATATTGACAGGTAATAAAAAACGGGCATAAAGCCCGTTTTTCATGTTTAGCTATTTTTTCTTAGCTTATTTAACAAGGAATTAAAATTCTACTCCCAATTCTAATGCAATACCCGCTTCTTTTTCTGGGTCAGTGGCGTTAGCCATAACGCCTATATCAATGTGCACAGCAAAGGGTGAAAAGCCTATACCTGCCGTTACAACGTCTTGATCACTGCTGGCTAAGTTAGCTCTATAGCCTGCTCGTAATTGTACTGTGCGCAATACATTGAGCTCCGCACCTATGCTAGCGTATTGCGTGGCTTTTTCAAATGCTACTGGGTCATTTTCTGTAATGTCTAGGTCGAACGCTACTTTGGTCCAGTCTGTATGGTGGCTAATGCCCGCGCGAATCATTGGGTTGGTTTCGACGATAGAGCCAGCTGTGCCGTTTGAATCTACATAAGGTGCACTTTCGTATTCATTGGGTATTAAGTTTTTAATCACAATACCAGCTTGAAATTGCTGCTCAGCACCAAATTTATAAGCCGCACCTAAATCAAGGTTAAACGAGGTGTATTCTTCGGTGTTGTCTGTCACGGCATCACTGTCAAACTCTACAGGGTTGCCATTCTCATCTTCGCCATCTAGGTCTTGGGTGTAATCAAAAACCGTGACTTTTTGTAATTTTGGAGTAATACCAAAGGCTATATCGTTGCCCTTAATATTAAATACTCTGGAAACCGTCAAGCCGATGTCGGTAATAGCAACGCCCACCATTTGTAATTTAGAGTCTAGGGTTGCTTCGTTGGCCACTAGTTCGCCGCCGGTAAAGATAGCTGTGTCACCTTCATTACTCCCGGTGCCAGCTTGGCCTCCGCCGTAGTTAAATGCATTTACTTCATCTTTAGCATCGCTAATATCTTGTAACTCACCTAATGTAGGGGTTGTGTTGTCAGCCGCGGCAACGGCAGCTTGAAGCGCTGCAATTTTGCTTAAATAGGCCGCTGTAGCAGCAGAGTAATTTCTTAAAATATCGGTATCTGAGTTTTCTACAATAACTTGACCAGAGATTACCGCGCTGCTGCCTGCGCTTAGAGCCATAGAGTAATTTTTGCTAGGTACAGCCAGTGCGATATTCACACCAAAGTTAAGTCTTAAAGATTTTTCATTTAAATCTTCAAGGTCGTTGGCCACCTCATTAGAGTGAAGAACTAGGTCAGGCGTTTCGGCGATATTGGTTACGAATAATTTACCATCTAGGTAATTTACAGAATCATTCAGTTTAGTTTCAGCTGCATTAACTTGAGCACTGGTTACCGCTGTATTTAAATCATTGAGTGCATCAGCTAGTTTTCCTAAGCCCAGTGATCCTGTTGAATCGGTTAGCGTTTGGTCTAATAAGTCAATATTGGTAAACCCTGAGCCTGGTGCTGCATTTTCGCTCTCTTCATCAAAATCTTCTACCTCGTCAATAAAGCCGTCGTCATCTGCCACTGTGATCATGAACTGCGGGATTTTTAGCCCGAAGTGATCATCAGAGCGAGTATTGGCAAGCAGTGCAGGGTTAAACTGCACGGTACTGGCTACTTCAGCTGATGATACACCAGTACCACCCATTGCCATGGCGCGAGCATCGGTTGGTGCGAAAGGTATTGCAGCTACTTGAAGCGAGGCCAATGTAATGGCAGCCCCTAACAAAATTCTTTTATTGTTCATTTTGTGTCCTTATTTATATG
>JBLHVV010000073.1:0-15500 GCA_047628755.1 Crocinitomicaceae bacterium
CATCATGATATTTATTCTATCGAAGATTTGGCTCAGCTAATTTATGATCTTAAGCAGGTAAACCCTCGGGCTAAAGTGTCAGTGAAGTTGGTTTCAGAACCAGGTGTTGGTACCATTGCGGCCGGTGTTGCAAAAGCTTATGCCGATTATATTACCATTTCTGGCTATGACGGTGGTACCGCCGCATCTCCACTAACCTCTATCAAGTACGCTGGTTCGCCATTCGAGTTAGGTTTAGCCGAAGCGCATCAGGCATTACGCGCTAACGACTTACGTGGCAAAGTACGATTACAAACTGATGGTGGTTTAAAAACAGGTCTAGACATCGTTAAAGCCGCTATTCTAGGTGCAGAAAGCTTTGGCTTCGGTACCACTCCAATGGTGGCAATGGGTTGTAAGTACTTACGTATTTGTCACCTCAATAACTGCGCAACAGGTGTTGCCACACAAAATGAATACTTACGTGAAAAGCACTTCATTGGCACAGTGGAAATGGTTAAAAACTTTTTCCGATTTGTGGCAGAAGAAACTCGTCAGCTTATGGCTTCGGTAGGTGTTAGATCGTTAGATGAATTGGTAGGTCGTACTGACTTATTAAGTATGATTGAAGGTGTTACCGAGAAACAACGTAAAGTGGACTTGTCAGCCTTATTAGGCAACGATCAAATACCCGCTGATAAACCACACACCGTTCAAGTTGAGCGCAACAACCCATACGACGAAGGCGCATTGGCCGAGCGTATGATAGAAGAAATATTACCTGCTATTGAAGGTAAAAAAGGTGGAGAGTTCACTTATTCTGTTGGTAATTGTGACCGCTCTATGGGTGCACGCTTATCGGGTGAGATTGCGTTACGCCACGGCAACCAAGGAATGGCAACAGCGCCAATTAAACTAAACCTAAGCGGTACTGCTGGTCAGTCGTTTGGTGTTTGGAATGCTGGTGGTCTAGACATGTACTTAGAAGGCGATGCAAACGATTACGTAGGTAAAGGTATGACAGGTGGAAAGCTTGTTATTTACCCGCCAAAAGTATCTGAATTTGCTTCACAAGACTGTTCAATTGTTGGTAACACCTGTTTATACGGTGCTACAGGTGGACAGCTACTAGCAGCTGGTAGAGGAGGTGAGCGCTTTGGTGTTCGTAACTCTGGTGCTAAAGCTGTTATTGAAGGGGTCGGCGATCACTGCTGTGAATATATGACAGGTGGTCAAATTACTGTACTGGGTGAAACCGGCTACAACTTTGGTGCAGGTATGACAGGCGGCTTCGCTTACGTGCTGGATCAAAGTAAGACGTTTGTTGATAAATACAATCATGAATTGGTTGATATTCACCGCATCAGCAACGAAGAAACTGAAGCTCATCGCAATCATTTGCGCAGCATCATAGCAAACTACGTTAAAGAAACAGGCAGCGCCTGGGGCCAAGAAATCTTGGACAACTTTGACAACTTTATTGGCAAGTTCTGGTTAGTTAAGCCTAAGGCTGCAAGCCTAGAACATTTGCTAAATAACACCCGGACTCGCACTGAATAATTCAGCACGAGTATTAACGAAAGCGAGTCCAGGAGAGGTGCTTTATGGCAAAACGATTAAATAATGATTTTCAATTTGTAGATGTTAGCCGCGGCGACCCATCTAAAGTAAACATACATAAACGTAAAAATAGTTTTGTAGAAATTTACGAACCGTATCAACCAGTGGAAGTCACCGACCAAGCCCACCGTTGTTTGTCATGTGGTAACCCATATTGCGAGTGGAAATGCCCTGTGCATAACTTCATTCCAAACTGGCTGCAACTTGCTAGCGAAGGCAATATTATGGAGGCAGTAGAGCTTAGTCACCAGACTAATACACTGCCAGAAGTATGTGGCCGTGTTTGCCCTCAAGATCGTTTGTGCGAGGGAGCTTGTACCCTTAACGATGGTTTTGGTGCAGTAACCATCGGCAATGTCGAAAAATATATTACAGATACTGCATTGGCAATGGGCTGGCGCCCAGATATGTCAGATGTTGTCGACACTGGTAAGCGTGTTGCTATTATTGGTGCGGGTCCTGCAGGTTTGGGCGCTGCTGACGTACTGGCTCGTAGTGGCGTTAAATCTGTTGTGTTTGACAAATACCCAGAAATTGGCGGACTACTCACCTTTGGTATCCCTGAATTCAAATTAGAAAAGTCGGTACTGGTAAAGCGCCGTGAAGTATTTGAAGGCATGGGCGTAGAGTTCAAGCTGAATACTGAAGTAGGCAAAGATATTTTGTTCCAGGATCTTGTTGATGAATACGACGCGGTATTTTTAGGTATGGGAACTTACAATTACATGGAAGGTGGTTTCCCGGGTGAAAATTTACCGGGCGTACACAACTCTTTAGATTTCTTAATTGCCAACGTAAACCATAACCAGGGTTGGGAAAAGAGTGCCGAAGACTTCATCAATCTAAGAGGTAAGAAAGTTGTAGTTCTGGGTGGTGGTGATACTGCTATGGATTGTAATCGGTCTTCAATTCGACAAAAGGCAGCATCAGTATCGTGTGCTTACCGTCGCGACGAAGAGAATATGCCAGGTTCTAAGCGTGAAGTTGTTAACGCAAAAGAAGAGGGCGTAAAGTTCTTATTTAATCGTCAGCCAGTTGCAATTGTTGGTGACGTTAAAGTTGAAGGGGTTAAGGTTGTTACTACTAAAATGGGTGAACCAGACGAGAACGGTCGTCGTCGTCCAGAAGTGGTAGAAGGGTCTGAAGAAGTATTGCCAGCCGATGCAGTATTGATAGCTTTTGGCTTTCGTCCAAGTCCTGCACCTTGGTTTGCTGACTTTGGTATCGAAACAAATAGCTGGGACGGGGTAGTGGCTCCTGAAAAGCAAACTTACAAGTTTCAAACCACCAACGAGAAAGTATTTTCTGGTGGTGATATGGTTCGCGGTTCAGATCTCGTAGTAACGGCAATATGGGAAGGTCGTCAGGCGGCTGAAGGGATCTTAGACTTCCTAGACGTATGACCGATAACATCACTTGAACTTGTTCAAGTGATGTCTGTTTTTACAAAAAAAGCACGGTTTAGCCGTGCTTTTTGCATTCTGTAAAATAGTCGAGCTCCGATGATTCTTAAGATGGATAAAATCAAGCAGTTAAGTACAATGTTGACGTTGATGTTGAAGGACCAATGCCTAATAGAGGCTCAAAAGGAAAACCATATGGAAATAACAATGAAATTTTGGATCTTTTGTTTGTCAGTGGTGATGCTAACTGCGTGTGGTGGTGGTGACGATATAAACAGCGTCAATGTGGACCAAGGCACAGATACAGATACAGGCAGAAGCTCAGATGCAAATGTAAGCTATCTGCCGTTAATGACGTTTGAATCGTATGCCGAATGGTTTAATGACACTGACAGTGGTGTATATAGAAGCTTCAGCCGTGCCCCATTTATTAGTTATACAATAATTAATCCGGTGGATGCTACGACACTCGATCCGATCAGCACCGCGACGGCTGATGATTTTATAATTTCAGAAGATGGTTTACCGATTAATCCTAAAGTTTCTTTTCCTTTGCTGCAGGGGATTTTGGGTAACCAGCTATATTTACGCACCGCGATTGTAATCAATACTAGCTCATCTATGGGAGGACTTGATGCAGTAAAGGATGAAAATAGAGTTGATTTTATTCAAGGTATTAAAGACTACGTTGCCGCTGCGCAATTAAACTCAAATTATTACATGGCTGACCAAGAGTTTACCGTCTGGGGCTACTCAGGTGTAGCAATTGAAGAGACACCCCGTGCCACTAGCAATAATTCTGATATTAATAATGCCTTGGATACTGTGTTAGCAAAGTGGCAATCAGGGGCTTATGAATCATCAGGAGGGAATAATACATACGATGCAATAGTCGAGGCGATAGGCAGATACGTTGGTCCAGGTCAATATTCGAGTTCCCCCATATTAGAATTTAGAGATACTGCTGAAGGGACTGATAGAAACGATTTAACCGATTTAGTCACACAAGATTATATTTTAGCGTCTAATATCATCCTATTTTCTACTGGAATAGGCGTTTCTAATAGTTTTGGACCTGATTATGTGAGTAAGGCACTTGAATCTCAAGGAACAAATGTCTATCAGGATAATGTCACTCCAAACGGATCGAGCACAGAGTTTGTGTTGCTAAAAAAACCATTAATTTATGTGGTACCAGGGGACTCGGCAAGAGCAGACGAGAATCTAGTAAACCTTGCCCACACAACCATCAGTGCCTTGCTGTCTAGTGATGATGAGTATTCTTTTTCAGATTCGATAATTGCCGCTCAGATTGCCAGTTTAGAGGCGAAAAATGCATTAACTAATCAGCACTTATTGCGCTGGGCATCTGCAATAAGAAGTGGTTCAGGTCACACTCAAGTACTGGAAACAAGATCGAGTAACGATCAATATGGTTTTAAATTATCAAATGGGTTGGATTTTACAGTGACAAATTCAACCCCTTTACCTACGCCGCAAGTAGAAATAACCGGTGCAAACAACGAATATATTGCAACAAATTCCTTTTCTATTGATTATGATGCGGCCACTACATATGCAAATTTAATAAATAAATTCTATCCTGCTACCCGTTGGACTAATCAAGAATTTAATGCAGTGACCGATTATTCGTGGACAGTATCACCCACCGGAGCAGTCATTAATGATGAAATTGATAATAGTGTAACTATTGCAACGGATGCGGTGTATCCAATTACGCTCACACTTACGAATAACAACATCGATCATCAAGGTGGCACAATCACTGATGACTTTGTTTTGACCATTCTTGAAAGTAATTAATATTTAAATTAAGAAGCTTATGACTGAACTTAAAAACGATCGTTTTCTAAAAGCATTATTAAAGCAACCTGTTGATCGCACTCCAGTCTGGATGATGCGACAAGCGGGTCGCTATCTTCCTGAGTATCGTGCAAGTCGTAAAGACGCAGGTTCATTTATGGACCTTTGCACCAACCCAGACTTTGCCTGTGAAGTGACAATGCAGCCACTAGATCGATACCCAGATTTAGACGCAGCCATTTTATTTAGCGACATTCTAACAATTCCAGATGCAATGGATTTAGGTTTATACTTCGAAACAGGTGAAGGACCTAAATTTAAAAGAGTGGTTCGTACTGAAGCCGATGTAGATGCATTGCCCATTGTCGATACAGCGAGAGACTTATCTTATGTAACCAATGCGGTATCAACTATTCGCCGTGAATTAAATGGTCGTGTGCCATTAATTGGTTTCTCTGGTTCACCTTGGACATTGGCTACTTACATGGTTGAAGGTGGCAGCTCTAAAGATTTCCGTCACGTAAAAGGCATGATGTACAGTCAGCCAGAAGTGATGCATAAAATGTTAGATAAGCTGGCCCTTTCTGTTATCGACTATTTAAATGCTCAAATTAGAGCGGGCGCTCAAGCCGTACAAATTTTCGATACTTGGGGTGGTGTATTAAGCCATGCTGCTTACCAAGAGTTTTCGCTTAAATACATGCATAAAATTGTAAACGGTTTAATTCGTGAAAACGAAGGCCGTAAAGTCCCTGTTATTCTATTCACCAAGGGCGCAGGTCAATGGTTAGAGTCTATGGCTGACACTGATTGTGATGCATTAGGTATCGACTGGACCACAGACATAGGAAATGCACGCCAACGTGTGGGTGATAAAGTCGCACTGCAAGGCAATATGGACCCGTCAGTTTTATACGGCACCCCTGCACGTATTCGCGAAGAAGTGGCTACTATCCTAGAGAGTTATGGCAAAGGCAATGGTCAGATCTTTAACCTTGGCCATGGCATACATCAGTTTGCTGATCCTGAGCACGCCAAGGCGTTCATTGAGGCAGTGGCTGAATTAAGCCCGGCTTACCATAAGTAATACAATAGAAAAATATGAACGGGAGCCTAGGCTCCCGTTTTTTTTGGTTATTGAACTCTGTGCGGGCAAGGGTGCGGCTCTTGCAGTGAATGTGGCATAATCCATGTAACTGAGGATAAATAATACAATGGCAAAACGTAAAGTAGCTTATGTTTGTTCAGAATGTGGTGCTGACCATAGCAAGTGGCAAGGTCAATGTAGCGCCTGTGAAGAATGGAACACACTAAAAGAATTTACCGTTAGTCCTGCCAAGTCAGGCGGAGCTTCCAGACAAGGTTATACCGGTGGTTCAGGTTCAGGCATTAACAAGGTAGTCAAACTGAACGAAGTATCATTAGAAGACTTGCCGCGTTTTACTACTGGAATGCAAGAATTTGATCGAGTGCTAGGCGGCGGCATGGTACCCGGTTCAGTTAACTTAATTGGTGGCCATCCGGGGGCGGGTAAATCAACATTATTACTTCAGATAATGTGTTATTTGGCTCAGCACATGTCGGTATTATACATAACAGGTGAGGAGTCATTACAGCAGGTGGCGTTAAGGGCGCAGCGTTTAAATTTGCCTACAGATAAAATCCAAATGCTCACCGAGACAGACGTTGAGCAAATTGTTTCTATTGCTAAGAATTGTGAACCCAAAGTGATAGTTGTGGATTCTATACAGGTGATGCATACCCCAGGGGTCGAGTCGGCCCCTGGAAGTGTGACGCAAGTAAGAGAAAGTGCCGCCTATTTAACCCGTTTTGCTAAGCAAACTAATACCGTATTATTTTTAGTGGGGCATGTAACGAAAGATGGGTCGCTGGCGGGGCCAAAAGTATTAGAACACATGATTGATTGTTCTATTATGTTAGAGGGGGATAACGATAATCGTTTTCGGACTTTACGCGGAATTAAAAATCGATTTGGTGCGGTGAACGAATTAGGCGTATTTGCGATGATGGAAACCGGATTAAAAGAAGTGAAAAATCCCAGTTCAATATTCTTAACACGATCAGACAAACCCGTGAGTGGCTCTGTGGTTATGGTTGTATGGGAAGGCACTCGCCCAATCTTAGTGGAAATACAAGCATTGGTAGACGACAGTCATTTTGGGCATCCAAAACGTGTGGCAGTAGGCTTAGATCAAAATAGATTGTCAATGTTATTAGCCGTTATGCATCGACATGGCAGCGTTCATACCGGCGACCAAGATGTTTATATAAACGTGGTAGGCGGAGTGCGTGTATCAGAAACCAGTGCTGATTTAGCGCTATTAATGTCGGTACTGTCTAGCTTTAGGGATCAGCCGTTAGATCAAAATTTAGTGGTGTTTGGTGAAGTGGGATTGTCGGGTGAGATTCGTCCTGTGCCCAGTGGACAGGAACGATTAAAAGAAGCGGCAAAACATGGGTTTACAAGAGCCATAGCCCCTAAAGCTAATATACCAAAAGGGGGCATTCCTGGAATGCAGATCACAGCGGTAGAGCATATTTCACAAGCCCTAGAGCTAATGTAAAACTCCGGCCAGTGATCGCAAAAAGTAGAGTGTATTAAGGTTCTTGAAAGGGCTATGAATTAATCTTCATGTTGCTGAATCAATGCACTGAGTTCTCGTTCTAAAAACGTATCATCGCCTAAATTTAATTCAACCAGTCGCCTTAACAAAGTAATGCTGTCTAGGTCAATGTGAATGCATTTACAGCCTGCTTCTTGGGTGGTTATGTGCACCAGTGTGGCTTCCATCTTAATATTGGTTTTATCCAGAATGGTAATGTCGATGAACACTGGCTTGCCCGGATTGATCTTCCAGTTTTCAGGCTGCTTAAACAAAACCCCACTCAAACTAATGTCGATTAACTCAGCGTTCCATGTATCGTTATCTTGGCTAACTTGAATATTGGCATCAAAAGGAATTCGCGTAAAATGTCTGTGTTCGCTCATGATGAAATCCTTTATTAGTTAAAAGTTTGATGTAACTAGTATAGACCAAAAAAAGCCCAGCATTAAAATGGCTGGGCTTTGGTTTATTGCTAAAGGCTATTAAATCGCTTTGTAGCGAATACGCTTTGGAGACTCGGCTTCTGCTCCAAATCTGCGTTTTCGGTCGTCTAAATAATCTTGGTAATTACCTTCGTTAAGATACAACTGACTATCACCTTCGTATGCCAAAATATGTGTAGCAATGCGATCTAAGAACCACCGATCATGGGAAATAACAACCGCACACCCAGGGAAACTCAACAGCGCTTCCTCTAATGCACGGAGTGTTTCCACATCTAAGTCATTTGAAGGTTCATCTAACAGTAGCATGTTAGCCCCCTGCTTAAGTACGCAAGCTAATTGTAAACGTCCCCGTTCACCCCCGGATAACTCACCAACGCGTTTTTTCTGATCAGCCCCTTTAAAGTTAAAGCGACCACAGTAAGCTCGAGAGCTTGTTTCGTAAGTGCCAATTTGTAATTGGTCATTGCCGTCGCTTATGGCTTCCCATACAGTTTTGCTATCGTCTAACTGGTCTCTTAGCTGTTCAACAAATGCGGTTTTAACAGTTTCACCAATTTTAATGTTTCCACTGTCCGCTTGCTCTTCCCCAGCAATCATTCTGAATAAGGTAGATTTACCTGCGCCATTAGCACCAACAACCCCCACAATGGCCCCAGCTGGAATTTTTCCACTAAAGTTATCAATTAATAACTTACCGCCAAAGCTTTTACTGACAGCGTCAAATTCTACTACCAAGTCACCTAGTCGTGGACCCGGTGGAATAAAAATTTCGTTGGTTTCGTTGCGTTTTTGGACCTCTTGATTATTAAGTTCATCAAAACGGGCCAAGCGAGCTTTGCTTTTTGCTTGGCGGGCTTTAGGGTTTGATCGAACCCACTCAAGTTCGTGCCTGATGGTTTTTTCAAGTGCGCCCTGTTTTTTATCTTCCTTTTCTAAGCGCGCCTCTTTTTGCTCTAGCCAAGAGGTATAGTTGCCTTCAAAAGGAATACCATGACCTCGGTCTAATTCTAAAATCCATTCAGCGCAGTTGTCTAAGAAATAGCGATCATGGGTAATGGCGACCACAGTGCCAGGATAGTTTTCAAGAAACCGTTCTAACCAGCCAACCGATTCAGCGTCCAAATGGTTAGTAGGCTCGTCTAGTAACAGCATGTCAGGTTTACTTAGTAATAAACGGCACAGCGCCACTCGGCGACGTTCACCGCCTGACAGTTTGGTGACGTCAGCATCCCATTCAGCTAAACGCAAAGCGTCAGCGGCGCGTTCCATTATATTGTTAATATTGTGGCCGTCGTTAGCTTCAATAATGGCTTCTAGGCGGCCTTGTTTTTTGGCCAGCTTATCAAAATCAGCATCAGGTTCGGCATAGGCGGCATAAACCTGGTCAAGTTCGGCCATAGCATCAAACAGCTCTCTTAAACCGTCCTCTACATTTCCCCTTACATCTTTGTTAGGATCTAATTCTGGTTCTTGTGGAAGGTAACCAATGTTAATATCAGGCTGGGGTCTTGCTTCACCATTGTATTCTTTGTCGACACCCGCCATGATGCGCAGGAGAGTAGACTTACCTGAACCATTTAAGCCTAAAACACCTATTTTGGCACCGGGAAAGAACGATAAAGAAATGTCTTTCAATATCTCACGCTTCGGAGGAACTACCTTTCCAACGCGATTCATTGTAAAAACGTATTGAGCCATATGTTGTGCCCTTCTAAAATGGGTATGCTGAGTTGGTCGAAAAAGAATAAATTATACGACGTAACGCAATCTGGGAAAATGGATGTCACTTAAAGAAATTATAATAAACAAAAATAGCCGTGTTATCTCCCTAATCTGGATATTTTTTATCTTCTTAGTGCTTGTTCAAGGCGTATCTTTGTATTTTCAGGCCAGTCATGCAGAAGAAAAGCAGCAACAACGGCTTGAGGCTGCAACGTCGAGTATGGCAGTAGAGGCGAGCAATAAGCTATGGTCTCAGTTAAGTTTGATTAAAATCTTACTTTATGAATATTCTCCAGAGGTTGATGAAGCCAAACAGAGGAGTATTTTAAACCAGCTAGATGAAAAGCTAAGGTCATTACTAGGTGATTATATTGGTTTTATTGTGTTCGACTCTAAGGGTGAATTAATATTTGACCGAGTGGTAGCTGGAAATGAATTTGAAAAGAGTTATGCGCAATCATTTTTGATTAATAAACAATTAAAAAACTCTGAATTTAGCTCATTTGAAATAAGTCAAAGCCCTAATAATGAACAAAACAAATTTTACTTTAACTTAAAAATCACAGCCGATAATGGCCAAGTCTACTATTTTGTAATGATTAGAAATACCCAGTTTTACACACGTGAAATATTGGGAAGACAATCTGAGCGATTTGAACGCTGGCTGGTAGAGCGTGACACATTAAATGTGGTGATTAGCAGCAGTGAAATCTATGATTACTCTAATCGTAAAAGTATTGATCAGCTCAAAGGTAATAAAAAGCTAGTGGACTTGGTTAATGTTAAAGACACACCGTGGCAAGTAGCCATTTTAACAGACGGTAACGTGTTTATAACAGAGGCAGAAAAACTTTTACCCACTTATATATTTTTTACTTTGGTGTATTTAGTATTGGGCTTAATATTCAAATTACGTGTTTATTTATTGCGCAAAAAGTATGGCGTCAATATTGAGTCTATAAACAATTTATTCAAATGCTCTCAACAAGCATTGTCTTGCATAGATGAAGCAGTTATTACGACTACAAATAATGGAAAGATCATTTACTGCAACACATCTGCAAGAAAGTGGTTAGGCGATCAATCTGTTTTTTCAATTATAGATAAACCTATATCAGAAATATTTCCATTTAAGGGGATGCCGTGGTTAGTAGATATGCATGAGTATAATAATCTCAACGATATTCATAATCATGGAGACACCCATGTAGACTTAAATGGAAAAGTAATAACCCTTAATATTAGCCAGCATTTTTCAAATTCCGAGCACAATGCACCCTATATCATATGGGTATTACGCGATATAACTCGCGAATCGAACAACAAAGAACTACTGGATATTAGTCAAGCTCGTTACCAAGCTTTATTTAATGGTTGTGATGTTGGTATATGGCATATAGATATTTCATTGGTAAGAGAATGGCTTTGTAATATTAATGTTGACTCAGTTAAAGAATATATAAGTTTAAATCCAAACAAACTGGCCAGTTTATACTCTGGTTTTCATATTCTTGAAATAAATGATGGATTAATACCTCAGTATTTAGGCCTAAACAAAGAACAACTTATCAAGAAAACAGAAAAGATAATTTATGAGAATAATAAAACAGACATTGTCAAAGTGGCAGACTATATATTAAAAAAACATTCTAAATTTAGTTTGCAGTCTGAATTTAAAGGTATAAATGGTTTGTCTCGCTGGTTCCTAGTGAATATTACATTAGATCTTGTGGGCAAAGATCAAGCATTGTTAAGTTTTATTGATATAACCGACCGAGTAGTCGCCGAAAAAGCATTAAAACAAAGTGAGCTATTTTGGTCTCAGGTTGTGAAAACCTTACCTGATACCGTTTATGTGAATGATATGACAACGACTCAGACACATTTTAATAGCAGACACATTGGTGAAATTTTAGGCTATGAAAATAAGGACTTGGCTAAATATCCTAATTGGCGCGAGCTACTCCATCCTGATGACATTGGTGTGATTGATAGTGCAATGTTAAAGACTAAGGGTATGGCACCCGCTCAGATAAATGAAGCTAATGCCCGACTAAAGCATATGGATGGTAGCTGGCGGATGATGCGTTTTAGAGACTGTGTATTCTCTGAGATGGATAGCAGTATGCCACGTTATTACGTAGGGACAGTTCGTGATATAACAGAAGAAGAAGATGCGAAGGACCGTCTGCAACATAGCGAGCGACAATATCGCCTGCTAGCCGAAGGTATGAGCGATGTTATTTTTACATTAGATTTGAACTATCAGATTTCTTATGTGAGTTCTTCAATAAAAAAAATGTTAGGTCTTAGTGTTAAGGAAGTGATTGATCAAGGTTTATCCTTATTATTTTCAGTTGAGTGTCAGCAGCAATTAAAGGAAAGTTTAAAGAAAGGCTTAGATTTTGCTAAATTTAACCCCAAAGAAAATAGCCCAGTTGAAACATTAGATCTAGAATCAGAAACATATCATGGCTTACCTATTATTCTTGAGACTCAAATTAATATTTTAAAAAATGAGTGTGGAAATATAGAGGGAATATTAGTTACATGCCGCGATGTGACACAAAAACGAACCATCGAAAAAGATGCTCGTACGACATCTGAAGTATTTGATAACTCATCAGAATCTATCATGGTTACTGATGCTACAGGAAAAATCACTAAAGTTAACAAAGCGTTTACTTCGCTGACTGGTTTTGAGCGTGATCAGATAATAGGATCTCGTCCGAGTTTATTATTATCACCGTCTACTAAATCAGAATTTTTACAAAATATAGATAGCGATCTGCGCACACATGGTCATTGGCAAGGAGAGATTGACTACCGAAATTCTCTTGGAGAATCTCGTCCAAGCTGGACAGTTATTACGGTTATTAAAGATGATCTAGGGCAAATTCAAACAAATATTATTGTATCGTCAGATATTGCTGATAGAAAAACCACTGCCGCTCGCATTGAAAAGCTAGCCTACTTTGACCCATTAACGGGATTACCAAATCGTTCTCAGATGCAAGAAACATTAGAACGATTTATGGTAGAAAAAAATCAAATTTTAGCGTTGCTGTTCATTGACCTCGATCGCTTTAAGCCCATTAATGACACTATGGGTCATCCTGCTGGGGATAAAGTGTTAAAAGAAGTGGCTAAACGTTTGGCTGCATCAGTGCGTCCACAGGATTTAGTGGCGAGAATTGGCGGTGACGAATTTACTGTGATTATGCCTACTTCAATTAATGTTGCCGAAGCCATGGACGCGGCCATAGGTGTAAGTGAAACGATCTTAGATCAAATGACACAGCCATTTGTAATTGAAGACCACCAGCTCTATTTAAGTGCCAGTGTTGGTGTTGCTATTTTTCCTGAAAATGCCATTAGCGGTATGGATTTATTAAGAAACGCAGATACCGCTATGTATCATGCCAAAGCCATGGGCAAAAATAATTTTCAGTTTTATGCTGAAGAAATGAATATTAAAGCCATGGAGCGTTTGGAGTTAGAAAATAATTTACACTTGGCGTTACGTCGTAATGAATTTGAGTTATGTTTTCAAGCCCAATGGGATATTAAAGAAAATAAATTATGTGGATTAGAAACCTTATTACGCTGGCGCAGACCTAATCATGGCATAGTAGGCCCTGATAAGTTTATCCCTATTATAGAAGAAACCGGTTTGATTGTACCCATTGGCGAATGGGTACTACGAGCCGCATGCGAGCAAATGATTGAATGGCAAGAAACCGGTTTTACTGTGCCTAAGGTGGCGGTGAATTTAAGTGCTCGGCAATTCAAAGACCCTGAAATTTTAGATCGTATATGCCGTATCGTAGACGAAACTGGAGTGGATCCAGAGTTGATAGAACTTGAGCTAACAGAAAGTATATTAATGGACGATGTGGAGAGGACCCTGGCGGTACTCAATGAAGCTAGGAATATGGGCTTTAGCTTATCTATTGATGACTTCGGAACAGGTTATAGCTCTTTAAGTTACTTAAGGCAGTTCCCAGTTAATAATCTAAAAATAGATCAAAGCTTTATTCGCAATTTACCGTATAACGAAGCAGATGGGCAGATCACTCGAACCATTGTTGCCATGGCAAATAATCTAGGACTTGGAGTTATTGCCGAGGGTGTTGAGACTCTAGAGCAACGTAAATTCCTAGAAGAAATAGGTTGTTATAAGCTACAAGGGTTCATGTATAGCCAACCAGTATCAGCTGATGTTATTGCTCAAGATTTTCTAGATACTGAGCATGAATACTATTTAGAGCAGTAACAGGTATTAATTTACGCTTAGTGCAAAGTTCGATCCCCCGTATCTAGGGGGCTGCAGCTTTACATGAACAGATTTTAACTACCCTTGATCGCGTTTCAAGTGATTGCAAAGAAAACCTCATGTACAATGCGCCCCAATTATTAAACTAAGGTAAACCGCCTACCAAAAGTAAGCGTATAGCCTAACGTAGCCATTAATCAGGGGTTCAACCATGTTCAAAAAAGACATGAATATTGCCGATTTCGATCCAGTTTTATGGGAAGCCATGCAAGCCGAAGATGTTCGCCAAGAGCACCATATCGAGCTGATCGCATCTGAAAACTATACCAGCCCAAGAGTAATGGAAGCCCAAGGCAGCCAGTTAACTAACAAATATGCAGAAGGTTACCCTGGTAAGCGTTATTATGGCGGTTGTGAGCACGTAGACGTCATTGAGCAGCTTGCTATTGACCGCGCAAAAGAATTATTTGGTGCACCATACGCGAATGTGCAACCGCACTCAGGTTCACAGGCAAACGCGTCTGTATTCATGGCTCTTTGCAAGCCTGGTGATACAATTTTAGGTATGAGTTTAGCCCATGGTGGCCATTTAACTCATGGTGCATCGGTGTCTTTTTCTGGTCGAATTTACAATCCTATTCAATACGGTCTGCACCCAGAAACGGGTGAGATCGACTATGACGAAGTTGAGCGTCTGGCTTTGGAGCACAAACCTAAAATGGTTATAGCTGGTTTTTCGGCTTATAGCCGTATCGTTGACTGGAATCGTTTCCGTGAGATAGCAGACAAAGTAGGTGCTTACTTATTTGTTGATATGGCACACATTGCTGGGCTAGTGGCCGCAGGCGTATACCCTTCTCCAGTTGGTATCGCTGATGTAGTAACCACTACTACGCACAAAACATTACGTGGTCCCCGTGGTGGTTTAATTCTTGCGAAAGACGATGCAGAACTTAATAAAAGATTAAATTTTGCAGTATTCCCTGAATCTCAAGGTGGTCCATTAATGCATGTAATCGCAGCAAAGGCGATTTGCTTTAAAGAAGCTATGTCAGAAGAATATAAAACGTATCAGCATCAAGTGGTTGAAAATGCACGGGCTATGGCTGAAGTATTTTTATCTCGCGGCATCAATATTGTATCTGGCGGCACTGACGATCACTTATTTTTAGTTGATCTAATTGGCAAGGAATACACAGGTAAAGACGCAGACGCAGCGTTAGGCGAAGCTTATATAACAGTAAACAAAAACTCTGTACCTAACGACCCCCGTTCACCGTTCGTAACCTCTGGTTTACGTATAGGCACTCCAGCTATAACGTCACGTGGTTTTAAAGAAGAAGAATCACGTGAGCTAACAGGTTGGATATGTGATGTATTAGACAGCTTAGAGAATGGTAATAAAGATGAAGTAGCGGCAACTGTTCGTGAAAAAGTGAAAGCTCTTTGCGCAACACTTCCTGTATATAGCTAAACAAAGCTAGCAATCTTTACAGTATGTGATGTGCTACTAACGTTCACAAAAAAACCGCGATCTTGATCGCGGTTTTTTTATGGGCGTTTGAAAAATGTCTCATACGATATTTTGGTGAACCCTCTTAAC
>JBLHVV010000074.1:0-15445 GCA_047628755.1 Crocinitomicaceae bacterium
GAATTAGTGGTACCGGTGGGCGGACTTGAACCGCCACGCCTTGCGGCAACGGATTTTGAATCCGTCGTGTATACCAATTTCACCACACCGGCACTAATTACGATTATTGACAGGTTTCGCAAACCTGACTTATACACTTTGCATTGAAAGCTGGCTCGCAAGCCTTAAATAAGTGGCAGGCATAATACCAGCAAGTGCTTGTGAGTCAATGGTTTGCAGGGACTTTTTGCTATTTACAGGTGTATTCTTTACTAATCCCAATGGTCATTACCTAAGGGCTTAGGTATAATTTGCGCCCAATATTTATCTCTATTTTGTGTAGCGTATGAAAACCAGTGATTTTAGTTTTGATCTGCCCGATGAGCTGATCGCCCGCTATCCGCCAGAAGTTCGCAGCAGCAGTCGTTTATTGTGCCTTCGAGACGGGAATCTTGAGCATAAGCAGTTTATGGACTTGCTGGATTTAGCCGAGCCAGGGGATCTTATGGTGTTTAACGACACCCGTGTTATCCCAGCTAGGTTGTTTGGTGAAAAAGAAAGCGGCGGTAAGCTAGAAGCCTTGATCGAGCGTGTTACTGGAGACAATACGGCACTCACTCACATTAAATGCAGCCGTGCACCTAAACCGAATACCACCATTATTTTAGAAGGCTGCCAAGTTGAAGTGACGGGTCGTCAAGACGCCCTATTCGAATTGCGCTTTTTGCTGCCTGAAGGTGAGAATTTGGTAAATTGGCTTGAGGCAGTTGGTCATATGCCTTTGCCTCCTTATATGAATCGCGAAGACGAACTGAGCGATCGTGAGCGTTATCAAACGGTTTACAATGAAAAACCCGGTGCAGTGGCCGCGCCAACGGCAGGTCTGCATTTTGATAATGCCATGTTAGCCAAGCTTACTGAAAAAGGCATTAATAAAGCCTTTGTTACTTTGCATGTAGGTGCCGGTACGTTTCAGCCGGTAAAAGTAGACGATGTAAACAGCCATAAAATGCACAGTGAATACTTAGAAGTCGAGCAAGCAACCTGCGATGCCATAACAGCCACGAAAGCGGCGGGTAAGCGCGTAATTGCCGTAGGCACCACCAGTGTTCGTTCCTTAGAGACAGCCAGTAACACAGTCGAAGCTTTGGCCGCAGGTAAAATATTGCCTTACGCAGGAGAGACCGAAATTTTCATTTACCCAGGGTTTGAATTTAAATCTGTGGATGCTTTGATTACAAATTTCCACTTACCTGAATCCACATTAATTATGCTAGTAAGTGCATTCTCTGGCCGAGGCCCGGTCCTTAACGCTTACGATGAGGCGGTTAAAGAGAAGTACGGCTTCTTTAGTTACGGCGACGCAATGTTTTTGACCAAGAATTTAAACGCAGAGAACCTTTGGGATAAATAAAATTTTAGCGACCAATGCATAGGCAGGATCTCATCGTGTGAGCGATTGTAGTAACAAGCAGCAAATCTCCAGCCCGAGGTGACATAGGGCTTATTATTAACCAGTTATGCGCAAAGTAGGCGCTAACTACAACCGTTATCAAGCAGTGCCGTTCAGCGGATGCAGTTAACGCAGATAACGTTTGAAAGGATGATATATGAGCTTCATGAAATTTGATTTACACAAAACAGAAGGTAAGGCTCGCCGTGGGACGTTAAGTTTTCCTCGTGGTGACGTGCAAACACCCGCCTTTATGCCAGTGGGTACTTACGGCAGCGTTAAAGGCATGTTGCCCCGCGATGTAAAAGCAACCGGTGCCGAGATTATTCTGGGCAATACCTTTCACCTTTGGTTACGCCCAGGGATAGACATTATTAAAGGGGCAGGGGATCTTCACGATTTTATGCAGTGGGATAAGCCAATGCTTACCGACAGCGGTGGCTTTCAAGTATTTAGTCTGGGTAAAATGCGCAAAATTACCGAGCACGGTGTGACATTTCAAAGCCCTGTAAATGGCGATAAAGTAGAGCTAACACCGGAAAAGTCCATGGAGATTCAAGCGGCATTAGGCAGTGACGTGGTGATGATATTTGACGAGTGCACCCCATTTCCGGCCACTCATAAAGAAGCCAAAGACAGTATGGAAATGTCATTGCGTTGGGCGCAGCGTTCTAAAGATGCTCATGGCGACAGCGAGTCAGCTTTATTTGGCATTATTCAGGGCGGCATGTTCGAAGACTTACGTGATGTAAGCATGGAAGGCCTTGAAGAAGTTGGCTTTGACGGTTACGCCATTGGTGGTCTTTCGGTAGGCGAGCCTAAAGAAGACATGATTCGTATTTTAGATCATACCGCTCATCAAATGCCTAAGAGCAAGCCTAGATATTTAATGGGTGTGGGCAAGCCAGAAGATTTAGTCGAGGGTGTGCGTCGCGGCATTGATATGTTTGACTGTGTTATGCCAACGCGCAACGCCCGTAACGGTCATTTATTTATTGATACCGGTGTATTGAAGCTGCGTAATGCTGTTAATAAAACCGACCATGGCCCGGTAGATGAAACGTGCGATTGCTATACCTGTGAGAACTTCAGTCGTGCATATTTGCACCATTTAGATAAGTGTAAAGAGATTCAAGGCAGCATGCTGAATACTATTCATAACCTGCATTTTTACCAAACGGTTATGGCTGGATTGCGCAAAGCGTTAGATGAAGGTACATTGACTGCCTTTGTCGAAGAGTTTTATGCTAAAAGAGGTCTTTCAGTGCCTCCGATGGCCGATTAACTAATAATCACTCTTTGGATTGATCAATATACAAGAATTTGAACACGCGGTTTATTGACCTGTAAAAAGGTCGTAAGTCGCCTTTAAAAAAACAAATTGGCCCTCATATATGAGGGCTAATGCGATAAAACAATTTTAAACCACTTTAAACTACGCAGTACTCGAAAAGAGTAAGGAATGTTTCATGTCTAAACTGACACTTTTATTGGCCACTTTATTTTCAGCGTCTGCATTTGCAGAAGGTGAAGCTCCATCAGGCGCTGGTTTCGAACAGCTTATTTTTCTAGGTGGTTTTGTATTAATTTTTTACTTCCTTTTGTGGCGTCCACAATCTAAGCGCGCTAAAGAGCATAAAAATTTGCTAGGCGGTCTTGAAAAAGGATCTGAAGTTGTGACATCTGGCGGTATCGTTGGTAAAATCACCAAAGTAACTGATGAATTCATCGTGCTTAAAGTGGGCGACAATGTAGAGTTTCCAGTTCAAAAGCAGGCTATTGCAGCGGCTTTACCTAAAGGCACTATCAAGTCTATCAACGACTAAATGCTAATTTAGGTATACAGGCTGATCTTCAGTTTGTAGAAAACGTTATTAATTCTACAGGGATTAATGACTAATACAGATCCCCGCCTTTGCGGGGATGACTGTATTTATAACCCTTGAAATTTTTATAACAATAAACCGTAATGTTGGCCTGCTGCTGTGACTGCTCACGTAAAGGCTGCCAAACAGGCCAGACTAGGAAAATCACTTATGTTGAATAAGTACCCCATTTGGAAGTACTTGCTGATATTAATTGTCAGCACATTAGGCGTTCTTTACTCCTTACCAAACCTTTATCCACCCGATGCAGCTGTGCAAATTACACCCGCTAAAAGTGGTGATGCCGTAGATCAGTACACACTAAATAAAGCACTTCAAATATTAGACGAAAATAATGTGGAATATTTTGGTGAAGAATTACAGCAAGGTAAAACAGCATTAATTCGTGTGGCAGACAACGAACAGCAGCTTCAAGCAAAAGGTTTGATTCAACGTAACCTAGGTGACAACTTTATTGTGGCACTTAACCTAGCCCCAACCACACCCGATTGGTTAATGGATATGGGTGCAGGGCCAATGACATTAGGTTTAGATTTAAGCGGTGGTGTTCACTTTTTAATGGAAGTGGATATGGCCGAATTCTTAAAGCAACGCATGGGCAACTATCGTGACGCAGTGAAACGCAGTCTACGTGAAGAAAAAATACGCTATAAGCGAGTAGCAGCCGGAGACGAAAATAGTATCAATGTGAAGTTTGCAACCGAATTACTGCGTGATAATGCTGAAGATTTTCTTAGCCGTGAATATCCTGAATTTGTAACTAACACTAATGATAAAGACGATAGCTTCTGGGTTTCTTTAGCGTTGACCAGTGCCAAGATAAAAGAATTCGAAGACTATGCACTAAAGCAAAATTTAACCACTATTCGCAATCGTGTAAACGAACTGGGTGTTGCCGAGCCAATGGTGCAGCGTCAAGGTCGTAATCGTATTGTAATCGAGCTACCAGGTGTTCAAGACACGGCTGCTGCGAAAAAAATATTGGGTAAAGCAGCAAACTTAGAATTTCGTTTAGAGGCTATGCCAAGCGCAAACCGCTTTACGACAGAAGAATATGAATACAAAAATCCATCTGCTGGACGCACCACAGCTCGATTAGAAAAAGCATTAATTGTAACAGGCGATAACGTTTCTAATGCGCAACCTTCGTTCGATGAAAATAGTCAGCCTCAAGTAAATATTACACTCGATGGAACTGGCGGCGCAATGATGGGTAAAGTAACCAAAAAATCCATTCAACGTCGTATGGGTATTTTGTTTGTAGAGCATAAAGTACGTACTCGTTACGAAATTAAAGATGGAAAAGAAGTTGTTGTTGAAGATAAATACGTTGAAAAGAAAATTATTTCTTTAGCAACTATTCAAAGTGCTTTGGGCAGCAGCTTCCGTATTACTGGCTTAGAGGCTGGAGAGTCATCTGAGCTTGCGCTGTTACTGCGTGCAGGTGCACTTGCTGCTCCTATGTATTTTGTAGAAGAGCGCACAGTGGGGCCAAGCTTAGGCAAAGAGAACATAGAATTAGGTGTGTTCAGTGTTCAAATTGGTTTAGCCATGGTGTTAATCTTTATGATCATTTATTACCGTGTATTCGGTGTGATTGCAAACATAGCCCTAACGGTTAACTTAGTGTTATTGCTGGCGGTTATGTCTATTTTAGGCGCTACCCTAACGCTGCCTGGTATAGCGGGAATCGTATTAACGGTGGGTATGGCGGTGGATGCAAATGTGCTCATTTTTGCGCGAATAAAAGAGGAGCTCAAATCGGGTCTCAATGTTCAGCAAGCCATTCACAGTGGTTATGATAAAGCATTCTTAACTATTTTTGACGCCAACATTACCACGTTAATTGTGGCAATTATTTTGTTTGCAGTGGGCACCGGCCCTATAAAAGGTTTTGCAGTAACATTATCAATCGGCATTATCACATCGATGTTTACCGCGATTGTATTGACTCGCGCGATAGTTAACCTTGTATATGGCGGTCGCCGTCTTGAACGTATTTCTATCGGTGGAGGAGTGTAACCATGACTGCTAAAATTAAAGACTATAATTTCATGGGGCTGCGCAAAATAGCTGCTGCTTTTTCTCTCTTGTTAATTTTAATTTCAATAGGCTCGCTTGCAATTCAAGGTTTGAAGCTTGGGTTAGATTTTACTGGCGGAACATTAATTGAAGTTTCTTACGAAACTGCAGCTAACGTTGGTGAGATTCGTAGAACACTCATAGACAAAGGCTACGAAGATGTAACTGTTCAGCACTTTGGCAGCGAAGAAGAAGTCTTGGTCCGCATGAGCGAATCTTACCGTGCGAATATCGGTGATGAAATTTTAGCTGTTTTGCAAACCAGCAGCCCAGAAGATGTTCAGTTACGCAGAGCCGAGTTTGTAGGCGCGCAAGTGGGCGAAGAGTTACGCGATGAAGGCGGCCTAGCATTATTATTAGCCCTTGCCATTGTGATGCTTTACGTTGCTGCACGTTTTCAATTTAAATTTTCGGTAGGCGCAGTAGTGGCGTTAATCCACGATGTAATTATTATCTTGGGTATTTATAGCGTGTTCCAATTTGAGTTTGATCTTACCGTTTTGGCTGCGTTGCTAGCGGTTATCGGTTACTCACTAAATGACACCATTGTTGTATCGGACCGGATCCGAGAGAACTTTCGTATCATTCGGCAAATGATGCCTGTAGATGTTATTAACCGTTCACTTACACAAACACTTGGTCGTACTTTAATTACATCTTTAACTACGTTGTTAGTATTGACCGCTTTGTTAGTGGTGGGTGGTGAAATTATTCACTTATTTGCATTGGCATTGACCATTGGTGTTGTAGTGGGGACTTATTCTTCGATTTATGTGGCAGCGAACGTGTTACTGGTCATGGACATAACGAGAGAAGACTTAATACCTTCTGAAACAGAAGAGCAAGAAATAGATGACCGTCCTTAGTTTCTAATTTATTTCTGTATAAAGCCCACAGCCAAAAGCAGTGGGCTTTTTTGTCTTTAGGCCCCAGTTAAATAAGCTCTAGGTGAAAATTGACTGCATACATCGATATATTATATTTAATTAATAACACGAGTATTACCCATAGGTCATTAGTTGAAAATAATAAGCCTGATGTATTTTTGAAAAATATGAGTAAAAAATTTGCTGGTAAATTAGACGCTTAACAAAATACTACATAGGAAATATTAAAGTACATGGGATTTGATTTAATAGGTTTAGCGTTCGCGTTTATTGTGTTATTTGCATTTACGGTTCAGGCAGTTTCTGGTTTTGGCAGCACTGTTATTGCATTATCATTGGGCGCCATATGGTATGGGCTAGATCAACTGCTGCCATTTTTAATATTTTCTAATATTTTATTTACCAGTGTATTAGCGTATAAAAATAGACATCATATAAATAAAGACTTAGCGTTTAGAGTAGTGTTACCAGGGATGCTGTTAGGGACTGTGATTGGATATTTTATCAAACCCTATTTAAATGAGATTATCCTTGAGCAAATGCTTGGGGTATTGATCATATTCATCTCAATTTTAGAGCTTTGGCGGTTACTTCATCGCAACGAGTCTATTCCGCACAGTAAAGTAAAAAGTCGATTACTGACATTATTTGCGGGTTTAAGTCATGGTGTTTTTGCAAGTGGAGGCCCTCTTTTAGTTTATTCAATTGCCGGTTTTAAAGTAGATAAACACCAGTTTAGGGCAACAGTTTTGGTTTGTTTATTTGTTTTAAACTGTTTACTTGCATTTGCTTTTTTAATAGATGGAAGACTACAGCCTGTGTTACCTTTTGTGTTGGCAGCCATACCAATAATATTTATTGCTATGAAAGTAGGGAATATTCTTCATGATTATGTGAATGAAGAACACTTTAAAAAAGGTGTGTTCATATTCTTATTACTTTCAGGTATTAATTTAGTTGTAGCACGTCATTTAACCTAAATTTTAGGCAGAATACAGAGTTACATTATTTAGATGACTTTTTAGTTTGCCTGCTTACATACCAAGCCAATGCACGATCAATTAACCCTTTAGGTGCTTGAGCTTCAAGTTCTGATTTAGCGTGTGCTGCAGCTGATAAATCCATAGCCCCCCCACCCGCACGGTAAAGTTCAGAATACATTTCTAATACCTTTTTTTTGATCATACCGCGCAATGGCACATGAGCAATCATGCCATAAGTGGCTGCACCACCAAGGTTTGCCAAATCAGGGTTAGCTTTAACGATCGCTACCGCTTCTTTTAAGTCAGCCAGATAATCATCTACTACTTTTAAATGCTGAGCGGTTACCATGGCATGTAAGCCGTTTGGTTTTTGATTTTTATTTACCTTCCAGCCTTTGTTATCCATTTGATCGCCAACGGCAAAAATATTTACTGCAGAATCGCAAGACGCATATGCTAAAAGCGGACCTTGCGGGTTTCCCATGATTTCAAGTTCTGGAATATCAGCAATGCCATCCTTTAATTGATTCACAGCTTGCAGGGTTTCACGCGCTAGTTTCTTGTAACCATCAATACCAAAATACTGAAGCACAGCCCAAGCACCAGCATACGCGCCACCAGGGCGAGTCCCCAATAAAGCGGACGATGCAAACACGCCACCAGACCAATTTGGCTGTACAAACATTTGATAGCGCAAATAATCTAGGTTGCGATAAGTAATCGTGCTGGCGCCTTTTGCGGCATAACCATATTTGTGTATGTCAGCCGAGATTGAAGTAACTCCTGGAACACGGTAATCCCACCTAGGAATATCCTCGCCATTCATTTCCATAAAAGGCAGAATAAAACCACCAACACAGGCATCTACATGCAATGGGATATTATGCTTTTGTGCAATTTCACCCATGGCTTCAATCGGATCAATAGTACCGTGAGGGTATTCAGGTGCGCTGCCCAAAATCATAACTGTATTGCGGTTAATCAGCTTTTTAAGCTTATTAAGATCAGGCACTAGATTGGCATTTAAGGGTACTTGACGGATTTTTACGCCAAAATATTCGCTGGCTTTATACCAAGCTACATGAGCAGTTTCTGGAATGATCATTTCTGGATTTTTAACATGGCGTTTATCTTTTGCCATGTCGCGATAGGTTTTAACCGCTAATAAACAGCTTTCAGTACCACCAGAGGTTACCACACCACACACCTCAGGAGTGCTATTTAAAATACTAGCAGTGGCGCTGATGATTTCATTTTCCATCTTCTTTAGGCTTTTAAATGCAGTAGGATTGAGACCGTTTTCAGACGAATATTTAAAATATGAATCTTTTAAAAGCTGTTGGTGGGCTTCATCAATATAATATACTAGGCTCCAGACTTTACCGTTTTTATATTCAGGGTCCTCAGATTTAAATGCATCTAACTGAGACAGTATTTGTTGCTCATTTATTCCAGATTGTGGCATTGACTTGTGTATTGTTTGTGTCATAGCGTCCTCGGCAGTTTTAGAAATTTATATTCTATTATTTGTTAGTATCAACCAATACTTTGTAAAAATAATGCTAGGCTAATACCCAGATAATTCCCTAATGCAAAACCAATAATCCCCGTGGTCATACCACTAATTAATACATTTGGATTTTTCAGCGCCTTTACTATCATAGGGACAAATGGTGGTGAGCAAATAGCGCTTACCGATGTGACCATAAATGTATCACTATCAACCTTAGCTATTTTGCAAAGTAAAGCATGTAATATTAAGCTACCAATTACGGTACCCAATAAAAATATAGCCACAGTAGTATCAAATTCAGCAAGCTTTTTAAGGTCGGCCATAGACGCTACCACAATGCAAAAAACTAAAATTAAATACATGCCCATTTTATAAGCTAAATCTAATGCTCGCACTATCTTAAATAATGAAAAGAAAATCCCAATGCTTGTTAATAACATTATGGTAATGGCCCCTGTATTTTCTACCCCTAGGAATGCCCTAAATAATTCAGTAATAGTTAATGAGATACCTAAAGCAACTAATGATAAGCTAAAAACTTTACCCATTGATTTTAGGTTTGATTGTTCTAATAGAGCTGAGTAATTATCATTATATGATTCAAGCTGTTGAGCTTGATTCGTTAAATTGGCCGTATCACAAATGGTAGATTTATTTACAGTATCAGGTGCAGGTAATAACCAGCGAAATAAAGGTATTGCGAAGCTCACCATAAACAACATATACAACGCACCTAATATGGTATCGAAGCTATGGAATAATAGGTATAGATCGTTAGATATTCCTAAACCGCTTTTAATTGCTGCAAGATTGGGTGTTCCACCAGTGTAAACACCCACCGACATGGCAGCCAGATGACTGCTTTGAATGGAGTTGCTATCGGCATACAAAAAATAAAATGTAGATGCTAGGGCTACAACCGATGTGGTTGCGAAGACTAAGCTGAGCATGGCCTTACCTGCCGTGGTAGACCATTTTTTAATATTTAAAGTAAACAGCAGCATGGGTAAAGCTAATGCAATGCTTACTTCTGAAAGGCTGATTTGTATATTATTTACAGAGTCAGGAATCACCCCAGTGTTACCTAAAATTAGTCCGGTACCATAACATAAAACAATAGCGCCTAATTTTTTCGCCCAGCTTTGCTTTTCAATTACCCACAGTAATATGGCTGGCAGTAATAAAAATAAAAGGGCATAAAAAATCAGTATCACAAGTGATTCCATTTATTGATTTCTATTAACTATAAGAACACGAAGCAACGCAATAGAATATGTTAAAATCAGACAGAGTTGCTGATATTATGTCCGCTAGATGTCAATTACTTACAGACGTTGTTTCAGCTGGCATAGGAACACTTAGCTCGAGCTTAAGTTTGAGTAAAGCTGCGCTCAATTGGGTGGTTTTTTGCGTTGAGTTACTAGAATTATTATGTAAGTCTGAAGACAGAAATCCAATTCGTTTATCTATATCGGGGTGGGTGTTAAAAAACTCTAGCCCTCTGTCTTCTTCTAGCATACTTTTAAAAAATTCATCAGCGCCTTCTCCATGGCCATAAGTTGCAATCAATATGTTAATAGCAACTTGATCTGCATCGCGTTCCATATCTCGGTTAAAGCTTAGTAATGTTAGATTCCCAGCTTGTCCAGCAAATGTAGCAATAGAGCTATCACCTAATACTAGGGTGGTCACCAGTTGATATAGAGCGGTGCTGCTAAGTGTTTGGATTGGATGCCGTAACTGTACATGAGCCATCTCGTGAGCAATGACCATAGCCAACCCGTTTTCTGATTCAATATGCGACAGTAAGCCACTATTAATAAACATATTTCCACCTAGGGTCGCAAATGCATTAGCAACCTCGCTGTTTATTAGGTGAATCTTATATGGAATGTCGGGTGCGATCGAATTAGGAGTTAATTTATTCAAAATATCTTGAAGAGATTCTTGGGCAGGAAGATTGGTATCACTCAGCGGTTCTTCAAATGAAATATTCGGTTCCCATTCTAAGGGAAAGTAAGGAGAAGCATATTTGGCAAAAACGCTTAATAAAACAACCAGTAAAACCAATCCCCCTATTACGCCTACAACAAGAACTAAAAATTCTTTAAGTGGGTGGTCGATACTGGTATTAATACCTTCAGGTATTTTAGCGTTTTGCTTTATCTTATTTGTTATTTTAGGCATTAGATCAGGTTTGTTAGGCGTAACCATAATCTATTTTCTATCCATCATGGCGGTACCATAAGCAAGTACTTCAATTGAACCAATCCCTTTTTTCTCATTACCTGAAATTCGGCTGGTTTCAAATTTTATATTTATAATAGCGGTAGCACCTAGTTCGCTTGCTTGATCTTGCATGCGAAGCAAAGATTCTCGTCTAGCGCGATCTAATAAGGATTCATAGGATGTTAGTCGCCCACCAAATATTGATTTTAAACCCGCTACAATTACTTTGAAATAATCCACAGCAATTACAACACTCCCACAAACTAACTTGCCATGATGAAATACATAATCACGTGAGGGTAATCTCTCGCTGCTTAAAAAAATATTTCGATGCTTTTCTTCACCTTCAAAAATTCGCTGATAATGTTTTTTTTCAGCTCGACGGCCAAAAATATAGCCTAATAGTAACAAGCATATAAATATGCCTAACTGAATTAAGGCGCTCATTATTTCTCCTCAATTACAACAGCAGTTCCATAAGCAAGAATTTCAGACGCCCCTGCGGTAATAGACGATGTGGAAAAACGAACATTAATAACGGCATTTGCGCCTATTGCTTTAGCTTGTGCACTCATACGATCGATGGCTTCTTGGCGAGACTCCTGTAATAGCTCGGTATAGCCCTTTAGTTCTCCGCCTACTAGGTTTTTAAATCCAGCCATAATGTCACGGCCTGCATGCTTCGCTCTAACCGTGCTGCCTTGTACTAGGCCTAGATGTGAACTAATTCGCTTACCTGGAATAATCTCGATATTACTGATTAACATGTTGTTCCCTAACGATTAATAAGAGTAAAAATAGATAACGGAATTTGCCAGAACTGTTAAGCAATGTCGATGACTTTTTTAATTTACAAAAAAAAGTCCACCTAAGTGGACTTTTTAAGACTATCGATACGCCTATAGCATTAGATCAATTCAATGGCCATAGCTGTTGCTTCACCACCACCGATGCAAAGTGCTGCTACGCCTTTGGTCTTACCTTTTACTTTTAACGCGTTCATTAATGTCACAATTAAACGTGAACCAGTTGAACCCACAGGGTGCCCTTGGGCACAAGCACCACCAAATATGTTTACTGTTTCAGGGTCTAAGCCAAGTTCGATAATTGGCATCATGGCAACCATGGCGAATGCTTCGTTTATTTCAAACAGGTCAACATCATCTTTAGTCCAACCTGTTTTAGCAAAAAGCTTTTCTAAAGCGCCAACAGGAGCAATGGTAAATTCACTTGGATGTTGAGATTGAGTAGCGTGACCTATAATACGAGCTATTGGCTTAAGGCCGCGGACTTCAGCTTCTGATTCTCGCATTAGTAGTAAAGCCGATGCACCATCAGAAATTGAAGAAGCGTTAGCTGCTGTTATAGTGCCGTCTTTTGCAAACGCAGGGCGCAATGTTGGAATCTTTTCGATGTTAGCGCTAAATGGTTGCTCGTCATGCTCAACAAGTGTTTCACCTTTGCGAGTTTTAACGGCAACAGGTTCTATTTCAGCTTTTAATAGACCCGCTTCTATTGCAGCTTTGGCGCGATTAAGAGATTGAATCGCGTAGTTATCCATATCTTCACGGGTGTAGCCTTTTTGCGTGGCCACGTCTTGTGCAAAAGAGCCCATTAGACGACCCGTTTCTGCGTCTTCTAGTCCGTCTAAAAACATATGGTCCATGGCTTGGTCTGCATGACCCATACGGTAGCCTTTACGGGCATTTTGTAAAAGGTAGGGAGCATTAGACATAGACTCCATGCCACCAGCAATCATAATGTCGTTGGTACCAGCTTTAATAAGGTCGTGAGCAAACATAGCAGCCTTCATGCCAGAACCACAAAGCTTGTTAATAGTGGTGGCGCCAGTAGAGTCAGGTAAGCCAGCCTTTCGCATCGCTTGACGAGCAGGACCTTGTTTTAGGCCCGCAGGTAAGACATTACCCATTATTACCTCTTGTACGTCTTCAGCTTTTATCCCCGCACGTTCAATGGCAGACCTAATAACAATGGCACCTAGGTCAGGCGCTGAAACAGCAGAAAGACTCCCTTGAAAGCCGCCCATAGGGGTTCTGACACCACTCACAATTACTACGTTATCTTGCTTAGACATTTTAATCGCCTTTTAATATTTAAAAGTGAAACTATATCAAATCATGTTCCTATGAACCAATGCGTGTAACAAGCAATTACCATTTTATAATTTATGAGATTTAATTGTATGTCTAGTTAAGTGGTTCAAACACTGTCTTATGAGTTGAATTATTAGTTCTTAAGTGTTTTCATGATCATATAAAAGCACCAAATAAAATAATAAAAATAAAAAATTAGGGGCATGCTTTGCTGTCTTCAGAAAAGTCGGTGGTCAAATCGTTGTTACAGCACAATGTGCGTGTGCTTGCTATGAAACTGCAATTTCCGTTAACCAATTCAAACCATATTAAGCGCGACAATGTTCTAGGTGCAATGAAATGCGTTGACCAAAATACTCGAGTTTTTTTAATTGAAGGGGCTCCTGGTTATGGTAAGTCGCTATATTTAAGTCAATATATTCAACAAAAAATTCAGGCATTTGAAACTGTCGTATGGATAACACTAGATCCAAAGGAGAATGAATCTAAGCGTTTAATTACTTATATTTGCAGTGGACTTAATACCTGCGCCCCCAATTTAGCTGTGGCAGCATTAAACCAAATTGAACAAGGTGAAAATAGTGACACCGTATTCCATACGCTAATGGAAGAAATTAACTTATTTCCTGCGAAAATACACCTAGCATTAGATGATATTCACCATTTAACCAGTGATGCTTCACTAAATATTTTAAACCATATGATCTTATATGCGCCTAAAAACCTTACCTTGTATTTAACCTCACGTAATAAGCCATCATTGCCATTAGCAAAACTTACTGCGCAAAAAATAGTGAAAATAATAAACGAAGACTGCTTATCGTTTACTTTATTAGAAACACGCGAATGGCTATTAAAAAATATTGAAATGGAGCTAACCGAGCTTCAAATTGATCAGTTTTATGCCGTGTCACTTGGTTGGCCATTAGGCTTAGAGCTACTGAAAAATATGTTTCTAGATGTAGGGTACATTGAGGTACAGGGAGATGAATTAATTTTAACTGAGTATGCACAGCAAGAATGGCTTAATTATTTAACTGAAAGTGAGCAGGTATTTATTAGGCATTTAGCCATACTAGGAATGGCTAATGGTGCATATCTTAATGCCGTATTTGGTTACCATGATGCCGGTAATAATTTATTAAAATTGGCAGCGGAGCATGTTTTTGTATTAACCAATAAAGAAAAAAATAGCTGGAACTTTGTTCATCCAATGTTTAGATCATTGTTATTGCATAATATAAACCAGACAGAAAAAAAACATACTTACCAATTGGCTTGTGACTGGCTTCATGGGCAAGGATTAAATGTAGCTGCAGTTGATATGGCTTTAAAGTATGACGATAAATTACGCGCATCTGAATTATTAGAGCTTAGTGCCGAACGTATTTTAGAGCAACAAGATATAGTTAGGTTGCTACAGTGGCGTAAAGAAATTCCCGACACGGTTATTATTACTTCGCCTCGACTTATTATTGTTTTTAGTTGGGCTTTGGCGCTAGCCCAGCAATTGGATGAAGCCGAGCGTTTAATAGCACAAATGAGTCGCCAATTTTCTTTTGATAATAAATCAGTAAACGATGAACTATCAGGTCAATTATTATCTATTCGAGCTTATATTGCTCGCGGGCGTGGCAATATTGACAACGCTATTTATTTATCTAAGCAAGCTATTGAAAAATTGCCTACTAAAAGTTTTATAGCAAGAAGTATTACTTACTTCTGCTTATCAAATTCATACATGACCTTAAATAAAGTTGCTGCGGCTAGAGACTATAATAAGTTACTATTTGAAACAGCTCGTTCAGCTGGTAGCCTACATTTAGAAATGCTGGCGATTCATGAGCAGGCAAGAATTGAACACATAAAAGGCAATCTGAATATAGCCATTAAATTACTGGACTTAGGCTTACTATTATCTGAAAAACAATCTTGTAGAGAAAAAGTAGCCGCCTATGGTCGGCTACTAATTTATAAAGGCTACATTTTATGGCTGCAACATAACCTATTGAAGAGCGAGTCGTTGATTCGTATGGGAATGAAAATTGCTGAACGCTGTCATGATTCTTATATTATGATGGCTTATGTATTGCTGTCTAATATTGCCCGTCAGTGTGGTCAAACGGAACTAGCATTCGACCATTTGTCTAATGGCGAAGCGTTAATGCAACGGTGGGTTATTCCTGCTCATATATTTCAGCCTTGGTTATCGACGATGCGCGCCAATCTACTGTTAGATGAAGGGAAATTCGACAGTGCACTTTCTAACCTCAATAAATTGTATGGTTTACTAGAGCATAACCCTTACGCTTTGTCTCC
>JBLHVV010000075.1:0-15390 GCA_047628755.1 Crocinitomicaceae bacterium
CTCAAGTTGTTCTTTTGTTACATGAAACGTTTCGGGCTTACTCTTATTTAATATATTTGATGCCGTTGATATATTGCTATCTAGATACCGCTGAAGTCTTTTTAATAATCCTTCGCCTGTTTTTCTTAAGCTATCACTAATAACCAGCTCTGCATTATTGAGTGCATGAGCCACCAGTTTGCTAGTCTGGTCGATGCTGTCGAGTAACAAGTTCATTAGGTCTTCATTGAGAGTAAGCTCCTTATCTCGAAGCTGTCCCATCACAGATTCGGCTACATGCGTAAAAGAAACGACACTGTCGAAGCCAAAGATCCCTGCAGAACCCTTTATTGTGTGAATAGCACGAAACAAATCGTTGATTAGTTCGTCATTATCTATGTCGTCTTCAAGCAATAGTAGAGTAGATTCTGCTTGCTGCAAAAGATCTCTAGATTCTTCTTCAAAAATTTTCTGACCTTCTGCTAGGTGATCCTTTTCATCACTCATATCAAATACTACTCCTGGTTAGTCCAGTTAAAATGAGATCTAATATTTAATACGTCCATGACTTCGACTACTGACGTTGAAACCTCGCTTAAAACTAGTTTTTTACCATCCTGCGCTGTGCTTTTACTAATGGCTAAAAGTAGTTGGATACCACTAATATCTATTTCTTCTACTGCAGACATATTAAGTTCGAAGCAATCGAATTCAGGGTAAATTTCTTTTATTTCAATCAAGTTTTTTTCTGCTGAATAAATCGTCATATCAGGACCAGCATCCAACAGGCAGCAGTCTGTATCTTTTTTTGTATCTTTATTTTTGGTAAATGACATAACTAAATCCTCCTCGATCTAGATAATTTTAAACATTAAAATAAAACATTATAAAAACTAGATTACAATCCCATTAAGATCACAATAATATTAGATATCATTTAATTAATACTTAAAAAAATAAGTGAAAATCTAAGCCTAGCGCTTAACTTAGGGCAAGATTAATTTTGATACTGCATTTAATAGTACGGGCGGTTGAAAAGGTTTAACCAGCCAAGCCTTAGCACCAGCCAAGCGACCTAGGTTCTTTTTTTCGTCTGCTGATTCAGTTGTCAACATCATCATTGGAGTGAATTTATAGTCAGGTAGTTTTTTAGCTTCCTGCACTAAGGTTATTCCATCCATATTAGGCATGTTAACATCCGTTATTATCAAATGAATTTTAGTACCATTTAGTTTTTTTAGTGCGTCGACGCCATCCATTGCATCAATAACATTAAATCCTTCGGACTCCAAAGTTAACCTAACAACCTTCCTTATAGATGCTGAATCATCAACAATCATTATTGTTTTTGACATTAACTTTTCCCCTATATAAATTTATTTCTTAATCATTAAAAAAATGTTAAATCTTTAACTTTGGAATCGTCTACTTTTGAATCACATGAATCTACCTTTACACCTGAAATCGTTTCTTCGTGATTAATCAATTCTTCAGACATAGTATAATTACGCTTTATTTTATTCATAATCTCATCAGTTGGAATCAAATTATCACTTCGCTCTTTATAAGCTATGCCCTTATTGTCTAATAGTAAGTCCGTCAGTGAACATAGATTATGAACTGCATGATCAAGCATTTGAGTGGACCTATCTTGAAATTGTAAAGCTGTTATGGCTTGAAATATCTCACTTTTAATTTCTCTTGATGAATCTTCAAGTATTTTTAAGTCTTTCAAAAAATAAACTAACGTCATTTCAATATCAGTAAATACTTTTTCAATGCACCATTTACCATCTTCAATAGTGTTATTATCATTTGTATTTTTAGATAACTCAATTGATGCCGCTTTCATTGCAGCATTGATATCATCAATCGTATCGTTAATTTTACTACCCGTATTAGCAGAAGAAATGGCCAGTTTTTTTATTTCATCAGCCACTACTGCAAATCCTTTTCCATGGTCACCAGCCCTTGCTGCCTCTATAGCAGCATTAAGAGCAAGTAGATTAATATTATCTGCGACTGCTCTGACCTCATTAGCCATAGCTGCAAGGTCAGCTGTTTTAATCGATAGACTTTCTACTTCTCTAAACATTTTTTGTTCAGCCGTATCAAGCTTACTTAGCTGATCTATGACACCATATAAAATAGCTTTAGATCCGATTACTAGAGCATTAATAGTTAAATTTGTATCTCCATGTTGACTAGCGAGTAAAATCTCTATTTTATTTGTCATATTGATAAAAGAATCGGTTAAGATTGAAACTTCGTGTTCCGTATGTGTTTTTGAAGCTTGAATCTGTTTAGAAACAATAGGGATAACGTCTCCCATCAACTTTTCTAGAGCATCTGTATAAGTCTGTGATTTGTTAATAGCAATAACGTTATTTTTTTGGTGACAGCACTCTAGTTCGCTATATATAGACTGTGCATTTCCATATAGTAGATGGCCAACAATGAAACTCCATCCTGCTGCACATAAAAATATTATAACTAGAAAATCAATATTTATATCTGTTAATAAATATAGATAAATAGGTACTATGACTGAAATACTAATAGGTAAAAGATAGAAAGATTTTTTACTCAAAACTTTCAATATGATTCCTCCAACCAATATTTAATTTTATCTAATTAAAATAATCATAGTGTATTTTTTAAACACTACCACTATTTATCATTTACTGATTACTAAATATTAAATTTATTACTGTTACCGTTACAGCTGTGATTTAAATTACAGTTGTATCTTCGACTACTAATAACAAATATATATATAGACATAAAAATTAATATTAAATTATTATATAAATTCAATTTCCTAATGAATTTAGTTATTAACTATTTTAATAGAGTAGGAATGGGTAGCATTTTTTCTAATAGATCTTTTTTAAATAAGACATTAAAAATTGAAACGGAGAATAGAATAGCCGGCTAAAATTGAACAGTATAAACATGAAGTAAATAATTGAAGGTGTCTCAGTAACTAATATTCGGTACTCTGATAACTACTACCATCAGGCTAAGGGGATTGGAAAAATCCCGCTCCACATAGTTAAAAATGATATTAGAATAATATATTTTTAGAATACTTTAGAACTATGAACTGAAAACTCGTAAGGTTATTATTGCTCATGCTAGACAGATCTTTTTATCTAACAAAATAAAAGTATTTATAGAATTATTAGTAGAATGGTTCTCTGGCCAACCTGATATTTTAATATAGGTTTTCTTAATACATTACCAATTAAACTTTAGATAATTTTAAATTTAACCTTTTTATTTACCCTTTTTATTTAACCCCTGGCTATCATAGATTGCTAATTTAATTGCCTATTTACTGCAAGGAAATTTACTATCCATTAGTAAGGGCTTTACCACCCTTACTTCATCCCTTAATTTCCCGTATAATCTTGCCTCATTAAATAGCCACATAAGCGAATAAGAGCCTAATTATGGCCTCAGATATAACTCCTAAAGCACCCGCACAATCTGGCGCGGTAAAATCAGCCTCTACAAACGATAAAAAGTCTGAACACACCCCTATGATGGTTCAGTACTTTGCCATCAAAGCCGAGCACGAAAATCAAATTGTATTTTTTCGCATGGGTGATTTTTACGAGATCTTTTTTGAAGACGCTAAAAAAGCATCGCGCTTAATGGATATTACCCTTACGGCTCGGGGCAAAACCGGTGGCAACGCCATTCCCATGTGCGGTATTCCGTACCATGCGGCCGAAGGTTATATTGCTAAATTAGTAAAAATGGGTGAGTCGGTGGCCATTGTTGAGCAAATTGGCGATCCAGCCACTAGTAAAGGACCAGTAGAGCGTAAAGTGGTGCGTGTTATTACGCCCGGAACACTTACCGACGAAAGCTTTCTAGATGCCAACAGCGACAGTTTATTAGTGGCCATTAGTTCTCATGTTGATGCGCGCACTGGCAAACAGAATCATGGTATTTCTACCTTAGATATAAGCTCGGGTCGTTTTACAGTTGTTGAGGTTCAGTCTGAAGAAGCTTTGCTGGGCGAGATTGAACGTCTGCGCCCGGCTGAATTATTGTTGGCTCAAGACCAGCCTTTTCCAGCGGCTATTACTGAACGAGCAGGTTGCCAAACCCTTCCCCCTTGGGACTTTGATTACGAAACTGGTTTTCGCTTATTAACCTCACAGTTTCAAACTAAAGACCTTCACGGTTTTGGTTGCCAAGAATTTAAACAAGGCATTGAAGCGGCTGGCTGTTTGATTAATTATGCGCAAGAAACCCAGCGCACCGAACTGCCTCATATTCGCACCATTATTGTTGAGCAAGCCGACGACGCCATTGTATTAGATGCGGCTACGCGCAAGAATTTAGAAATCAGTGTTAACTTAAATGGCGACACCGACTTCACTTTGGCTTGGGTGTTAGACCGCACGGCCACTTCTATGGGCAGCCGATTATTGCGGCGCTGGTTAAACCGCCCGTTACGTGACCACAGTGTATTAAAGCAAAGACAAACCGCCATTGGTGCGTTGCTAACTGGCTACGGTTACGAAGACATTCATAAAGTGCTTAAGCAGATTGGTGACATTGAGCGAATTTTAAGTCGCATTGCTTTACGCAGTGCTCGCCCCCGCGACCTAGCAAGATTACGCGATGCGTTAGGCGCATTGCCATCGCTGCAATCTTCTATGGCCGCGGTTGAATCTGACCCTATTGCCGCCATTGCTAAACGGATAGCCACTTATCCAGAATTGGTCGATACATTAGAGCGTGCGGTTATTGAAAATCCACCTGTGGTGATTCGTGACGGGGGGGTTATTGCCGAAGGTTATGACACCGACCTAGACGAACTTCGCGGCATAAGTACAAACGCTGGGCAATTTTTAATTGATATAGAAACCCGCGAAAAAGAAGCCACTGGCATCAGTACATTAAAAGTAGGCTACAACCGCGTGCATGGTTATTACATAGAAATTAGTAAGGCGCAGTCAGAAAAAGCCCCTGCAGAATATGTGCGTCGCCAAACATTAAAAAATGCTGAACGATTTATTACTCCCGAACTTAAAGAGTTTGAAGACAAAGCGCTGTCCAGTAAAAGTCGTGCGTTAAGTCGCGAAAAAGCCATTTATGAAGCGTTAGTAGAAGCCCTTGCTCAGCAAATAGCTGAGTTACAACAAACTGCGTCGGCTATTTCTGAACTAGACGTGTTAGCTAACTTGGCCGAACGCGCCGTTTCTCAGCAATATGTTTGTCCCGTATTAAATGATGAAACCGGCATTAACATTCAACAAGGTCGCCATCCAGTAGTAGAAGCCATGATTGAAGACCCGTTTGTGGCCAACGATATTATTTTTAACTCTGAACGCAAAATGCTGATTATTACAGGCCCTAACATGGGGGGTAAATCTACCTACATGCGTCAAGCGGCGCATATTGTTTTAATGGCTCACATAGGCAGTTATGTGCCAGCCGATAATGCAGTTATTGGTAATATAGACCGTATATTTACCCGCATGGGTTCTAGCGACGATGTGGCCGGTGGCCGGTCGACCTTTATGGTAGAAATGACTGAAACTGCCAATATATTGCACCATGCCACCGCCGACAGTTTAGTCTTAATGGATGAAGTTGGCCGAGGTACCAGTACGTTTGATGGGCTTTCGTTGGCTTGGTCATGCGCCGAAGACCTTGCTAAAAACACCGGTGCTTACACTTTATTTGCTACCCACTATTTTGAAATGACTCAGCTTGCTGAAACTAATCCCGGGGTTGTGAACGTTCACTTAACCGCTACTGAGCATAAAGATCACATTGTTTTTTTGCACCATGTTGAAGAGGGTCCCGCTAGCCAGAGCTATGGATTGCAGGTAGCTAAATTGGCGGGCGTGCCTGACCATGTGATTAATCACGCTAAAGCGAAGCTGGTGAGTTTAGAGAATGGCCAAGTGGCGGCCGAGCAAGCAGAATCAGAACCTTCAATTGCGATGTCGCCTGTGCATGACGACAATCAATTTCAGAGCGATATGTTTGCTATGGCTCAGCCGTCTAAAGTGGAGTTAGAACTTGAAAAAATTAGCCCTGACGACTTAACTCCTAGGGAAGCGTTGACGTTACTGTATAAGTTGAAGCAGACTTTGAATGGCTAGGTGAATGTTGTTACTGATATTGATCTGAATGATTACTGCATGCCCTCGGCACTAATACTCCCTAAGATTTGGGTTAAGGTTAATAGTATATTGGTTAAATCGATAGTTCTCATAGTTTTAAACGGTTTTAAAACTATGACTATATACTGTATAAAGTTATAAAAATGTTACTGAGGGCATAAATCACCTTGCTCCTTAGAGTAGGCATCACTAGAATGTCGCTCATAATTAAAAAATACGTTTGCTTTGGCAAATTGATGAGATTGAGAATAGATTATGACGTTTGTTGTTGTTGAAAATTGCATAAAGTGTAAATACACAGACTGTGTAGAAGTATGCCCTGTAGATTGCTTTTATGAAGGCCCTAACTTTCTGGTTATTCATCCAGACGAGTGCATTGATTGCGCACTGTGTGAGCCAGAGTGTCCAGCAGAAGCTATTTTCAGCGAAGACGAAATACCGGCAGGGCAAGAACAGTTTATCGAGCTTAATGCCGAGCTTGCTGAAGTATGGCCAAACATCACAGAGATGAAAGAGAAAACCCCTGGGGCAGAAGAATGGGACGGTGTTGAAGGCAAGATTAATCAGCTAGAACGTTAATATCTGTTAATCGAAATCCAGTTTGATAAAAAAGCGGCCTTAAGGCTGTTTTTTTATGGATTTTTTTTGTAGGCAAAAAAAAGGGCAAAGACTTTTGGTCCTTACCCTGTTTTTTACACCCTAGATATCATCCTGACAAAGCCATCCTGGCACATTCCTTTAGCAAAATCCTTTGGTTTAATCCTTTAACTCAATCCTTTGACTCAATCCTTTGGTTCATCCTTGCC
Source organism: Crocinitomicaceae bacterium (assembly GCA_047628755.1). Taxonomy (GTDB): domain Bacteria; phylum Pseudomonadota; class Gammaproteobacteria; order Pseudomonadales; family Oceanobacteraceae; genus Bermanella. Next base: position 6,941 of record JBLHVV010000075.1, read on the forward strand.
TCACATCCTGTTGCAACCGCCTGTCGCTTTTCCTGTAATAGTTAGTCCTTAACCGATGATATAAAAATAGTACTTATTGCTGACACTACAAAGTCAAAACTCGCCAACTTGAATAATATGGCCATAAATAATGACCATAAAAAAAGCCAGTGAATTTATTCACTGGCTTTTTTTATTCAACGATCTTTATCTGATCAGATAAAATTAGTCGTTGCTGGGTCTACGACTTTTAGCAAACGACTTATCACCGCCGCCAGATTTTCCGTCTTTCCCTTTATAACCGCCGCCGTTTCCACGACTCGCTCCATCGCGAGAACCACCTTCACGACGAGGACGGTCACTGCGACCAGCACCACCGCCACGAGGTCCGTCTACACGGCCTTTTTCTACATCAACGTTTTTAATGTCATCAATGTTAGTCGGACGTCCACAGATACGAGTCTTTTTAAGTGTGTCCATAACATCGGCAGGCATGCCTGATGGTAAATCAACGGTTGTGAAGCTATCGAAGATTTCGATATGACCAATGAATTTACTTTCAATATCAGCTTCGTTTGCAATTGCACCAACTATGTTGCCAGGCTTAACGCCATCTTTATAGCCAACCGCTATGTGGTAACGATTCATGTCGACACTAGGATTATCTTTAAGTGGCATTGGGTTTTTATCAACTACTTTTTCTTCGCCACGTGGAGCACGATCTGCACCGCGGTCTGCACCACGTTCACGTCCACCGCGTTCGCCACGATCACGACCATTACGATCACCACGATCACGGCCATTACGATCACCGCGATCTTCACGTTGAGGACGCTTAATACGATCGCCTTCACGCATGAATAAACGTTTTTTGCCTTGACCCATTTGTGCAATGGCTACAGCAACGTCGGCGGCTTCTAGGCCTTCGTTTTCTGCAATCATTTCATTAATGATGCCCTTGAAGATCTCGCTATCGGCGCCTTCAATATTTTCTAAAATTTGTACTTTAAAGCGTTCACGACGTTTGGCATTTACATCGTCAATAGACGGTAATTGCATCTCTGTAATTTTGTTACGTGTTACACGTTCAATGGTGCTTAACATGCGACGCTCACGTGGGCGCACAAACAATATAGCTTCGCCTGTACGACCAGCACGACCAGTACGACCAATACGGTGAACATAAGATTCAGCGTCGTATGGAATGTCATAGTTAACAACGTGAGTAATACGTTCAACATCTAAACCACGTGCCGCAACATCGGTTGCAACTAGAATATCAATTTGGCCTTTTTTCAAGCGATCAACCGTACGTTCACGTTGTGCCTGAGCGACGTCACCGTTAAGTGCTTCGGCACGGAAGCCATTTGTACGCATGTGCTCAGCTACTTCTTCAGTCGCTTGCTTAGTACGCACAAATACGATCATGGCATCCATGTCGCCTGTTTCACAAATGCGCACCATGGCATCGCTTTTGTCTGCATCACGTACTAACCAAAACTTTTGTGTAATGGATTCGCTAGTGGCCGATTTGCTTTTAATTTTAACTTCAACAGGATTATTCAAGTGCTTTTCAGCTACTTGTTGAATCTGGCGAGGCATCGTCGCACTGAATAATGCAACCTGACGTTTTGCTGGTACGTGTTCTAGTATCCAATCAACATCGTCGATGAATCCCATGCGTAACATTTCATCAGCTTCATCTAAAACAATAGAAGTGATTGAATCTAATTTTAAAGTACCGCGACGGATGTGATCCATAACGCGGCCAGGTGTGCCTACAACCCACTGTGGTCCTGCTCTAAGCTGACGCAATTGTCCGCCCATATCAGCGCCGCCGTAAATGCTAGCCACTTTAACGCCTGGAGTATATTTTGCGTAAGTTTCTACGGCTTCGGCCACTTGCATCGCTAATTCACGTGTAGGTGCTAATACTAAAACTTGTGGGGCACGAAGTTCTGAATTGGTGCGGGCTAATATTGGTAATGTAAACGCAGCTGTTTTACCAGTACCGGTTTGTGCTAAACCTAATACGTCTTTACCTTCTAAAAGGTGAGGAATACTTTGTTCTTGTATAGGGCTTGGAGTTTCATAACCCTGTTCTTCTACGGCACGCAGAAGATTAAACGGAAGGCCAAGGCTGGCAAAGCCAGTAGTGGTCGATTCAGACATGTAGTACCTGTTTTTTTATATAGAGGGGATTTTTCTGGAGCGGCACAGCGTAGCTTCCCGTAGAAGCCACAGACGACGCAATCAAAATTAATCCACGTTAATTTGATTCCCGTCACCCTGCGCAAATGGATCATGACTGCTCTGGCAGCCGATCCTGAATCTGTTCTAAACCGTGAATATAACTGCGTTTAAACGCCAGTTAAACAGTTTGCGATTCTCACCCGATAGGACATTGGGAATACTTAACTGACAGATTGTAGTGCTCTTTAGCGGCTACCAATTTGTCAGGGCGCGCATTATTCCACCTTTAGCTAGAAATAGCCAGTTATAATTTAACTAGGCGTTCATCATTTGCTCGAAGGTATCGCCAACATAAAATATACAGAATGTATTAGTCGGTAATTAAATTAATCGCTAGATAGCTAACTTCAAGCCCTTTATCAGACATAAAATCTTCAGCGACAAATAATCCTGGTACACATGCCACTTGGTTGTTGTGCAAAATAATTGGCCATTGAGTACGCAACCAAGGGGGCACATTGTATTCTTGAAACCATCTTTTAAGTGACTTGCTAGGGCGCTTGAATGGCTTGGCTAACAAGCTACCGCTGTAATAGCCAACAATATAATCACCTTGCTTAAGGCCACTTACACTGTCTATATTATTACCCATAGGTTTTATAGACAGTTGCCCTTGTGTCCATGACACATGGTTGATGCCATGTGTAATACAAATTTCTTTTGTGGTAATTTTAGTCAACGATGTATTTTTTTTCATCACATACAAACAACCTGCATAGCGCCTAATGAGCTGGTCGCCCCACTGATAAACAGGCGCAGCATCTTCCTTTGCCTTCACTACGTCTTTAATTATTTGTTTAATTTTATAGCTGTTTAATAACGGATAAGCGCCTTCCGATTCTAACCACATGCGCACCAATTGAATCTGTACACTTTCACGTTGAAGTAATAATTGTGCGCTGTTTAAGATATTTGATTGAGTAAACGTCGGCTCCCGATTAATAACTGTTTTGTAAATGGGCTCCAACAAGTCATTAAGTACCTGGCGCTCTTGCTGCAACACATCAATGGTTCTAACAATGCTATTGCTGGCCTGTGGGTAACGCTTAAATAAATTAGGTAATAAATATTGTCGCCACCAATTACGATCGAACTGGGTATCAGTGTTTGATTCGTCTTCTATAAAAGGAATATTATTTTGGGTCACGTAAGCTTCTAATTCTGCCCGAGTACTGGTTAACCAAGGGCGAAGAATAATTCCGCCTGAAAAAGATCGCTGAGTTAGCATGGATGACAACCCCGTTAAACCTGAGCCACGCATTAAACGCATCATGAAGGTTTCAACTTGGTCATCTTGATGATGGGCCAATAATAATATATCACCGATTTGTATATGGGTTTTAAATACGTCATAGCGAGCAGATCTAGCGGCATTCTCTAAACTGCCTTTGGTATCCACTAGGGATACTCGTTCACCAATAAATTCAACCAATAATGAATCACAGACCTGCTGGCAATGCGCCAGCCAATCGTCGGCATTGTCAGATAGTCCGTGATGCACATGCACAGCAATCACTGGGACTTTTTGTTGTTTAGAGTTTTTTATATTGAGTGATACTATCCCCTGCAATAACGCACTGGAATCTAGCCCACCCGAAAACCCTACAACTAGTCTTGTTGGTTCATGGCGTTCAACTTGGGTTTTTAGTCGCGTTAAAAGTGGTGGTAGCATGGCATTCTTTAAGGGTTAGTTACGGCCAATGGCACGAAATTTTTCATAACGGTTTTCTATAATTTGATTAATATCTTGTTTTACCAAGCTTTTAACTTGATCGATCAACGCCTGTTTTAATAAGCTGGCTGCTTCTTTAGGATTTCTATGAGCGCCACCTGGTGGCTCAACAATTAATTGGTCCACTAAACCCAGCTCCATTAAACGCGGCGCGGTAATTCCCATGGCCTCAGCTGCATCTTGTGCGTACTCGGCGCTTTTCCATAATATAGATGCGCAGCCTTCAGGGCTGATCACAGAATAGGTACTGTATTGCAGCATCATTAGTTGGTCGCATACACCAATGGCCAACGCGCCACCACTTCCCCCTTCGCCAATGACAGTACTGATAATGGGGGTTTTAAGTCGGCTCATTAATGCTAGATTTTCTGCAATGGCGACACTTTGTCCACGTTCTTCAGCATCTATTCCTGGGTAAGCACCGGGAGTGTCTATAAAAGTAATAATGGGTAAGTTAAAGCGTTCGGCCATTTTCATTAGGCGCGCGGCTTTACGATAACCTTCAGGTTTTGGCATGGCAAAATTTCGGAATACTTTTTCTTTAACACTGCGACCTTTCTCTTGTGCAATCACCATGACTTTATGTTTACCCAGTCTGGCGAGACCACCCACTATGGCAGCATCATCTCCGTATAAGCGATCTCCATGAAGCTCTTGAAATTCATCAAAGACCATTGCAATATAATCTAAGCTATGAGGGCGCATAGGATGACGAGCTATCTGTGCATTTTGCCAAGGGGTCAGTCGCGAAAATAATCGTTCGGTGACAAAATTAAGTTCTTCTTCGATACCTTGAATTTCAGATTCCATATTTTTATTATCTAGATCTTTGTCCATTAGCTTAAGGTCTTCTAAACGGGCTAGAAGATCGGCAATGGGTTGTTCAAAATCTAAAAAATTAGGATTCATATTATTTTTTTAACTCACTGACACTCATATTATCCGTACAAACAAGTAACATTGTCGTTACCCAACTCTTCTTTCAATCGATATAGTAAATCATCAGACGGTTCCACTTTAAACTGATCGCCAAACTTAATCTGAGCCGATGCTTGCTGCCCTTCGTATTTAAGCATTACTGGTGCGCCATTAACATTAAATGGCTCTAGTTTTTTACTTAAAGACTTTATATATTTAGGTGTGGCATCTTTATGATTCAGCTCGATGGAAATGCCTGAACAAAACAGAGTGCGCGCTTCGGTAATGCTCCACAGCTGATTCACGTTGGCTCCTAATGAGTCATTGTAGCTGTCGTGCTTAACTTCTACTTCTAAGACCACTAAATGATCTACAATCATTTTGTCGCGGTACTTATCATAGGTTTCGCTGAACATGCGCACGTCTAATCGGCCACTGCGATCATCTATAGTGAGTATTGCCATGTTGCCGCCACGCTTGGTTTTCATAACACGCTGGGCAACAATAATACCGGCTACTTTTTGGGTGCTTTTACTGGCTTGAATGTTCGACAATTTGGTTTTGGCCATGTTGCGCACTTCTTTTTCGTATTCGTCAAACGGATGTCCTGTTACAAACAATCCTAGAGTATCTTTCTCTCCAGTGAGCTTTTGCTTGGGCGTCCAATCTCTTACCTTGCCAACGTAGTCGTCGTAAGGATTTAAATCTTCCTCTTCTTCAACTTCACCAAACATATCAATTATACCAGCCGCTTCATTTTTCGAATTTTGATCAGCCGATTTTAATGCGTCTTCAATGCAAGCAAATAATATTGAACGGTTAGGGCCAATAGTATCAAACGCACCGCAGCGTACTAGCGCTTCCATTACACGTTTATTAAGCCTACCTTTCTCTATTGATTTACAAAAATGAAATATATTTTCAAACTGCCCTACGTTATTACGGGCTTCAATGATGGCTTCGATAGGACCTTCACCCACGCCTTTTACTGCGCCTAAACCATAAACAATAGAACCACTTTCGCTCACGGTAAAACCAAAGTCAGATTGATTCACGTCTGGCAATACTAGGTCTAATTCCATATCGCGACATTCTTCAACAAAGATCACAATTTTATCTGTGTTCTGCATATCTGATGTTAATACCGCCGCCATAAATGGCCCAGGGTAATGGGTTTTTAACCAAAGGGTTTGATACGACACAACGGCATAAGCCGCCGAGTGAGATTTGTTAAAACCGTAACCCGCAAATTTTTCTACCAAGTCGAATATTTTCATGGCTAGGTCGCCGTCAACATTAATCGACTCAGCACCTTCGCGGAAGGTTTCCCTTTGCTTGGCCATTTCTTCTGGTTTTTTCTTACCCATGGCTCGACGCAACATATCGGCACCGCCTAACGTATAGTTAGCCAATACTTGGGCAATTTGCATGACCTGTTCTTGGTACACAATAACGCCGTAGGTAGGTTCTAATATTTCTTTTAAGCTTTCGTGCTGAAAATCTGGGTGCGGGTACGCCACTTCGGCGCGGCCGTGTTTACGGTTAATAAAGTCGTCTACCATGCCCGACTCAAGTGGACCCGGGCGAAACAGAGCCACCAGCGCGATCATTTCTTCAATGTTGTCAGGCTCTAATCTATTGATTAGATCTTTCATACCGCGAGATTCTAGCTGAAACACCGCTGTGGTTTTAGCTTTCTTTAATAACGTATACGCCGCTTTGTCGTCCAGCGGTACGTCTTCAATTAGAATGGGTTCGAGGTTAGTTTTTGCTCGGGTTTTATTGATGGTTTTTAATGCCCAATCAATAATAGTAAGCGTTCTTAAGCCCAAGAAATCAAACTTAACCAGACCTGCGCTTTCTACATCGTTTTTATCAAACTGAGTAACCAAGCCAGTGCCGTCGGCATCACAAATGGTAGGGGAAAAATCGGTCAACTTGGTAGGTGCTATTACAACACCACCGGCGTGCTTACCACTTTGACGAGTTATGCCTTCAAGCTTAAGAGCCATGTCCCAAATTTCTTGAGCGTCTTCGTCACCCTCTAAAAATTCAACCAAAGCAGGTTCTTGCTCTATAGCCACTTTTAGTTTCATGCCTGGGTCAGATGGAATTAATTTCGATAATTTGTCCGCAAGTCCATAGCTTTTACCTTGCACACGGGCCACATCTCGCACTACCGCTTTTGCCGCCATGGTGCCGTATGTGACTATTTGAGATACCGCGTCACGACCATAATGATCGGCTACGTAGTTAATCACCATTTCTCGTTTTTCCATGCAGAAATCGATATCAAAATCGGGCATGGATACACGTTCAGGGTTTAAGAATCGTTCGAACAGTAAATCGTATTCTAATGGGTCAATATCGGTGATTTTTTGTACATAAGCCACCAGCGAGCCAGCACCAGAACCACGCCCTGGGCCAACTGGTACATCGTTGTCTTTGGCCCACTGAATAAAATCCATTACGATTAGAAAATAACCGGGGAATCCCATTTGGATAATAATATCCAGTTCAAATTCTAAACGATCGATATATGCTTTTCTGCGCTCGTCGTAATCTTCTTGATTTTTATCTAAGATAAACTCTAAACGTTCTTCTAAGCCTTCGTATGAAATTTTACGGAAAAAATCGTTTTCCGTCAGACCATCTGGAATTGGAAACTCTGGTAGAAAGTACTTCCCTAATAAAACTTGAACACTGCAACGCTGAGCAATTTCTACAGTATTACTAATGGCCGATGGAATGTCTTTAAACAACTCGGTCATTTGCTGTTGCGTTTTAAAATATTGCTGCTCGCTGTAACGACGTTCGCGTCTAGGGTCGTCTAAGGTGCTGCCTTCGCCAATACACACTCGGGCTTCGTGGGCGTAAAAGTCGTCTTCTTTAATAAATCTGACATCGTTGGTCGCCACTACTGGCACTTGTTTTTTATCTGCCAGCAACAATGTTTTTTGTACCAAGCGCTCATCTACCTTGCGGTCAGTGCGCTGAAGCTCTAAATAAAAGCGATTAGGCAGTACCGACAACCAAAAGTCTAAATGCTGCTCGGCCTCTTCTTGCTTACCACTTAACAACGCCGTGCCTATATCGCCATTATTAAACCCAGACAAGCCAATTAAGCCCTCGCCTTTTTCTTTAAACCATTGTTTTAGGATTTGCGCTTTGTCGTGATGCTGGTTTTCGGTAAAACCTGAGCTCACCAATTCAGTTAGGTTGCGATAACCTTTGAGGTCTTGGGCATAAAAGGTCATGCGGTAGGGAGTTTCTGGGTTATCTTCCCGCTCAATGTACAAATCGGCAGCCAGAATCGGCTTTATGCCAGCACCCAAACAGGCGTTATAAAACTTAATAAGAGCAAACATGTTGCTTTGATCGGTGATACAAAGCGCAATTTGCTGATCGTCACCTGCGGCTTTCACCAGATCTTTAATCCGCACGATGCCGTCGATTAATGAAAACTCGGTATGAATTTTTAAATGTACAAACTGATTGGGCATTCGGTGTCCTGATAATACGGCTGACGCGGAATATAGACTCAGCGTCGTTTTAAAAGCATTGTAAC
>JBLHVV010000076.1:0-15245 GCA_047628755.1 Crocinitomicaceae bacterium
CCAGTCAGGACAAAATATAGGATTAATCGCCACAGTCTACACAATCGTCATGATGCTTTCTATGGTCGCATTAGGTCATTATCAAAGCCAACAACATGTCTCAAAGCATATGTTTATAAATACAATGCTACGCTGTTTCGTTGCATTATCTATAGGTTCTATAGTACTTATTATTTTATATTATCTTTTTCCCAGCATATATATGGGAAGAGGTTTTTATACTATTTCGGTTGTTTTATCTTTATTTGGAATAATTATTATAAGAGCTATTTTTATGAGTTATGTTGATCAGAATAATTTAAAAAGAAATTTATTGATAATTGGTACTGGATTTAAAGCAGAGAAACTAATAGCAGAGAACGGTGGTTTACGTGATGGTGTAAGTTATAAATTTAAAGGTTATGTAGCCATAAAAGACGAGGTATCAAGAGTTCATGAAAGTAATATTATACATTTACCTATGGATGGAATTTTTGATTACGCTAAGAGTAATCATATTGATGAAATAATTTTAGCCATCGACGATCGCCGAAAATATTATCCTGATGAAGAGCTTTTAAAATGTAAGTTATCTGGTATTAATATTATTGACCCTGTTTGTTTCTTAGAGCAAGAGCAAGGAAAGGTAAACTTAGAAATGATGAATCCAAGCTGGATGATCTTAGGTAATGGGTTCTCTCATAATTCTATTGAAGTAGGATTTTCCCGTGTATTTGATGTGCTAGCGAGTTTAATGATATTTATAATGATGTTACCGATTTTGATTGTAACCGCGTTTTTAATTTCAGCGGGGTCTCGATTTAAGTATCCAATATTTCATAAGCAGGTACGTGTAGGTATAGAAGGAAAAGAATTCACTTTATATAAATTTAGAAGTATGAATATAAATGCTGAAGAAGGTGGGCGGGCCATATGGGCTAGTAAAAATGATGTAAGAATTACTCTGATAGGCAAGTTTATAAGAAAAACAAGGATAGATGAACTGCCACAAATTTTTAATATTCTTAAAGGAGACATGCGTTTGGTTGGACCAAGGCCAGAGCGACCTGAATTTGTAGACGATCTTTCTAACAAGATTCCATTTTACAAAAAACGTCATACCGTTAAGCCTGGCTTAGCGGGTTGGGCACAATTAAAGTATCCCTACGGAGCGAATGAACACGATGCATATGAAAAGCTTCAATATGATCTTTATTATGTTAAGAACAATAACATAATTATGGATTTCTTTATTTTGCTGCAAACAATTGAAATTGTATTGATGGGTAAAGGCGCACGATAAATAGCAAGAGTTTAGAAATTATCATAATACCACCTATTATCCATGAAATATTAAAATGACTGCACCACTTTAAGCGATCGCGACAGGGTCCAAATTTACAATGGACACTTATATATGAACTAATGCTCTGAAGCTTACGTATCATAGGTTATAAACAAACACTTAAAATACCGATGGAATGGATGTTAACCTGTTTTTTACTCAATCTTGGGCTAAAATAAGTGTTCTAGGGCAAATTCTAATGAGTTATTTACCTGATGTATCCCCATATGAGTGTTCGATTTTTAAAAAAATAGTGACTTTAGATTTTAGACCACTGGTTTTGTGGGTATAATCGAACCGATTCTAATATCAAGTCCCTAAAGAGAGGATGACCGTGATTAAGCTTACTACCACTATTTTAATATTGGCGCTAACAGCCATGACCCAGTTTGCAAGTGCTTCAGTTGACGATATTGCTAGCCGAATTTCGCCAATGGGTTCTGTCTGTATATCTGGCGCAGTGTGCGCCGCTGCTGGAGCCGCTGCCGCATCTAGTGGTCCACGCTCTGGTTCCGATGTATATGGTACCTTCTGTACAGCCTGCCATGGCTCTGGCGTAATGGGCGCACCAAAAACAGGTGACGCTGTGGCTTGGAAAGCACGTATGGTTAAGGGTTTTGATAAGACTTTAGCGAATGCTATTAGCGGTATTAACTTAATGCCTGCCAATGGTACCTGCAGCGACTGCTCTGAAGAAGAAATCGGCAATGCTATTAAGTATATGATGAAATAGTTCTGCGATTAAATTTTTAGTTGTAAAAACCCCAGCCTGCTGGGGTTTTTTGTGCCTGCTGTATATATGGTCAGTTGCTACAGGTACTTTTCTATTGGCTGAGTTTATGACAGTCTGCACTATCGGCTTTTATTAATAATAAATATAACAACATTATGGGTTTTTAATCATGTCAGTAGTTTGGATCACCGGTGCATCAGCAGGAATTGGCGAGGCCATTGCAAAGCAGTATGTTAGCCAAGGGAAAAAGCTGGTGCTGTCAGCTCGCCGCGAGGCCGAATTAGAACGTGTAAAACAAGCTTGCATAGACTTAGGAGCGACTCCTGAAGATGTGTTGGTACTGCCATTAGATGTAACAGAGCACGATACCTTAGCGGCTAAAGTTCAAGCTGTTTTAGATAAATTTGGACGCATCGATGTGCTTATTAATAATGCGGGTATTTCTCAGCGTTCTAAGTGTTTAGATACCGAATTACATGTGTATAAAACGTTGTTAGACGTGGATGTGCTTGGCCAAATTGCTCTTACGAAGGCTGTGTTGCCTATTATGGTAACGCAAAAAAGCGGGCATATAGCGGTGACTTCGAGTGTGGCAGGTAAGGTGGGGGTTAAGTGGAGAACAGGTTATTGTGCGGCTAAGCATGCGGTGATGGGTTTTTTTGATGCATTAAGAGCCGAAGTGAAAGAGTACGGTATCCAAGTGAGCACCATCACGCCTGGTTTTATTAAAACCGACATTGCGCGCAACGCTGTCGTTGAAGACGGTGAGAAATTTAACGGCGAAGACCTGAATATAGAAAATGGTATGGACGTGAATAAATGCGCCAAAGTTATTGTAAATAATATGAACAAAGGGGTTAGAGAGATCGCTGTGGGTGAGGGGATGTCGCTATTAGCGCTGAAAATTAAACGCTTCATGCCAAATAAATTGTTCGATATAATGGCAAACCAGCCTTAGCAGCCAACGTTAACGATCAGTACTTCGCGAACATAAAAAAGCCGAGCTAAAAGCTCGGCTTGTTAATTTTTACTTTCTATTTTTTAGGTCTAGGCATATAAGCGTAAACATCGCTCATTGTTTGTGACTGCTTAACGCCTATACTTTCTAACCCGTCTAGCACGCTATAAACAAATCCTGGTCCGCCACAAGTAACAACTTGCAGAGACGACAGATCCGAGAATTGCTCGGCAATTAATTCCTCTACCATCTTGTCAGTAAAATGTTCGCATTCAGGTGCTTCTGGTGTCATAGGCTGGTAATGAATTTTATTTTCGTCAGCCCATCTTTGGGCTAATTCTGAATAAAAACCATCGCCATCGCGATTAATCCAATATAAATACATAGCACTGTGCTGGTGCTTTAATTGGTCTTCTATTATGGCTTTGGCTTGAGCAAAGCCTGTACCTGCCACAATAAATACTAAAGGATCATGTAAGTTGCTTGGGTCTTTGTTGGGTTTTATCCAAACCTCACCTTCAGACAAGCGTATCTTCACTGTTGGGTTATTTTGCAGGTAAGCAAGCGTGTTTTGGCTTGATTGATTATCGGCAAATACGCCTAAGTGTAACTCCAGCTCTCTTTGACCTGGAGCGCAAGCAATCGTAAACGGTAACTGACTGTCGTTAATTAAAAGTTCTAGGTACTGTCCTGCGTGGAATGATGGAATTTTTCCAGCCGGAGCTAATAACTTAATAATGTACACGCCGCCTGAGCTTTCTGTTACATCGGTTATTTGACATGCAATGTGTTGAATGGGTAATTCTCCTGGTGCTAGCACCTTCTTTTGCTGCAATACTAACTCACTACGGGCCTTACTTACGCACGGCAACATAGGGTTTACGTCGGTATCTTCAGCGCTTAAACGACCTTCAGGTGTATCTATTACACCTGAGATAAGGGTTGCTTTGCATACTTCACAGATACCGTTATTACAGCTTTTAAGCATTTTAATACCAGCATTAGCTGCGGCATCTAAAATGGTTTCGTTTTCATCAGCTTCAAACACAAGGCCTTTTGGCTGGATGGTTATGCGGTGCTTCATATTAACTGTAGCACCAATTAATGGCGTTCATTAGATGATGGAGTACTGTCAGTATTCAAAGGAATACCCAGTTCGTTCCATATTTCATCAATTTTATCTTTTACTTCAGCTTTCATTTCTATGGTAGTGCCCCACTCACGGTCAGTTTCACCTGGCCATTTGTTGGTAGCATCCATTCCCATTTTACTGCCAAGTCCTGAGACGGGTGAGGCAAAGTCCAAGTAATCGATAGGCGTGTTTTCAATCAGTGTGGTGTCACGTGAAGGGTCCATTCGTGTGGTAATCGCCCATATTACGTCGTTCCAGTCTCGGGCATTCACATCGTCGTCGGTAACAATTACAAATTTGGTATACATAAACTGGCGCAAATATGACCATACACCCAGCATCACGCGCTTCGCATGACCTGGGTATTGTTTCTTAATGGTCACAATGGCCATTCGATAGCTACAACCTTCTGGTGGCAAATAAAAGTCTGTAATCTCGGGAAATTGCTTGCGTAAAATAGGCACAAATACTTCATTTAAGGCCAGCCCTAAAATAGCCGGTTCATCTGGTGGACGACCGGTATAGGTGCTGTGATAAATAGGGTCTTTACGATGGGTAATACGTTCAACGGTCATCACTGGAAATTGATCTACTTCGTTGTAGTAACCAGTATGATCACCAAAGGGGCCTTCGTCAGCCATGTCATCTGGGTACAAATAGCCTTCTAAAACAATTTCTGCGCTGGCAGGTACTTGTAAGTCATTGCCAATACATTTAACCAATTCTGTTTTGCTGCCACGTAATAAGCCTGCAAATGCGTATTCAGATAAAGTGTCTGGTACAGGTGTAACTGCGCCTAAAATAGTGGCAGGGTCAGCCCCTAATGCCACGGCTACAGGATAAGGTTTGCCTGGGTTTTGCTGTTGAAACTCGCGAAAATCTAATGCACCACCGCGATGACTTAACCAGCGCATAATCACGCGGTTTTTACCGATCACTTGTTGACGGTAGATGCCCAAGTTTTGGCGATCTTTATTGGGGCCACGAGTTATTACTAATGGCCAAGTAATTAATGGGCCAGCATCACCGGGCCAACAGGTTTGAACAGGAATAGTAGAAAGGTCTACGTCGTCGCCTTCAATCACAATATCTTGGCAAGGGGCTTTTTTTAAAACTTTAGGCCCCATGCTTAATACTTTCTTAAATATCGGCAACTTTTCCCAAATGTCTTTTATACCTTTAGGAGGTTCTGGTTCTTTTAGGTATGCCAATAGCTCGCCTACTTGGCGAAGCGCGAACACCGAAGTTTCACCCATGCCTAAGGCCACTCGCTTGGGTGTACCAAACAAGTTTGTTAGAACAGGCATATTGTAGCCAATAGGATTTTCAAACAATAAAGCAGGACCGCCAGCTCGCAATGTACGGTCACTGATCTCGGTCATTTCAAGATTTGGGTTAACAGGATGAGTTATGCGAATCAATTCGCCCTGTTTTTCTAGTTGTGCGATAAAGTCGCGCAAATCCTTGTATTTCATAAGGTATTTTTGTCTTTCTAATACAAGAAAAGCAGTCAAAGACTGCTTTCTGTGGGTTCATGTTAAATCTCTATAATTTCGTTTACCCGAAACGTAATTATAGATAGAGCTCAGTTAGCGAGTTATCCCTTCATGGTAAGGAAAAATTCTTCGTTAGTTCTAGTTTGCTTAAGACGATCAATCATAAATTCAATGGCACTTAAATCTTCCATCTCAGCAATGATTCTACGTAAAATCCATAAACGCTGAAGCTCAGCTTCTGGCATCATTTGGTCTTCACGACGAGTACCAGACTTACGGATATTAATCGCAGGGTAAATACGTTTTTCAGCGGCCTTACGATCAAGGTGTAACTCTTGGTTACCTGTGCCTTTAAATTCTTCGTAGATTACTTCATCCATTTTAGAACCAGTATCAACCAGTGCCGTTGCAATGATGGTTAAGCTACCGCCTTCTTCAACATTACGTGCTGCACCAAAGAAACGTTTTGGCTTTTCTAGGGCGTGAGCATCAACACCACCGGTCAATACTTTACCTGATGATGGGATAACGGTGTTATACGCTCGGGCTAAACGAGTAACCGAGTCTAAAAGAATAACCACATCGCGTTTGTGTTCAACCAAGCGCTTGGCTTTTTCAATTACCATTTCAGCTACTTGCACGTGACGAGCTGGCGGCTCATCAAAGGTAGATGCAACCACTTCGCCGCGTACACTGCGCTTCATTTCGGTTACTTCTTCAGGACGTTCATCAATCAGTAATACAATTAAATCGCAGTTAGGGTCATTACGTGTAATGGACTGAGCAATACTTTGTAGCAGCATTGTTTTACCGGCTTTTGGCGGTGCAACAATCAATCCGCGCTGGCCTTTACCGATTGGGGCAATAAGGTCAATAACGCGGTTACTTACATCTTCTGTCGAACCGTTACCGTTTTCTAGTATAAAGCGGTCAGTTGGAAATAAAGGAGTAAGGTTTTCAAATAAGATTTTGCTTTTAGATTTTTCTGGGGCTTCGCCATTCAGTTCATTAACTTTAAGTAGGGCAAAGTAGCGTTCACTGTCTTTTGGTGGGCGAATCTTACCTGAAACAAAATCCCCTTTTCGCATATTAAAGCGGCGGATTTGGCTTGGGCTAACATATATGTCGTCAGGGCCAGCTAGGTAAGAGCCTTCAGATGAGCGCAAGAAGCCGAAACCATCCTGCAGTATTTCTAGTACACCATCCCCATAAATATCTTCGCCGCCTTTGGCGTGACGTTTAAGGATAGAGAAAATTAGGTCTTGTTTACGTGAACGGCTGACATTTTCCATGCCCATGCCTTCAGCGATTTCAAGCAATTCTGGTACAGCTTTTTTCTTTAATTCTGAGAGATTCATAGGGTCAGTTAGATAATTTGATTGAAGGAATTAGTGGGGGTGTTCTGTTGAGTACTGCGAGTTGGGTCTTTACTATTTATTATTACTTGCATTCTGCTGTCAGTACTGGGGCAAGTCATGAACTTACTATAGACCCTTTTATTTTAAGCGTCCACATTTTGTACAAAAAGTTTAATGGTTATTTTATAGAGCCCATATTCTGAGCTCTAATACCTAGGCTTAGATTAGCTAGGGTTTAGATAGTACTGTCTATAAATGCGGTTAATTGAGACTTAGATAATGCACCTACTTTAGTACCTTCAACATTTCCACCTTTAAATATCATTAGAGTAGGAATTCCACGCACACCGTATTTAGGTGCAGTTGCTTCATTTTGATCGATGTTTAGCTTCGCTATTTTTAGTTTGCCAGCATACTCATCAGCAATCTCTTCTAAAACAGGGGCAATCATTTTACAAGGACCACACCATTCAGCCCAGTAATCAACTAATACAGGAGTATCAGATTGTAAAACATCTACATCAAAAGAATCATCAGTAAGGGTAAGAATATTGTCGCTCATTATTTTGTTACTCATTAGTGTAAGGCTGACGCTGCAGCTTGGATTTTAATTTGGGGTAATCATATCACTTGGAAACCTTGGGTCAATTGCACTAACCGTACAAGAAATGATCAAGTGGATAAAAAATACCCCCATTAAGTCTCATATACCAAGCTATATGTGGGCGCTATCTCTTATTTAAAGGGGTTTTACTGGCAAATTCCTTCACAGCATGGACAATGGCCATAAGCTTGTTTTAGCAAAAGATGATTTATGGAACAAAGTGTTCGAAGCCAGCATATGCTGGCAGCCATCGATTTAGGATCAAATAGCTTTCACATGGTGATTGCCAGGTTGATTAATGGTCAAATCCAAATTATTGATCAGCGGGGCGAAAAGGTTCAGCTTGCGGCTGGTCTATCCGACGAAACGGGAATTTCTGAAGACGCAGAACAGCGCGCGTTAGATTGCCTTAAGCGGTTCGCCGAACCTATCCGCGGTTTACATCGCTACCAAGTGACAGTTCTCGCTACCAATACTTTACGAGTGGCAAAAAATAGACGTGAGTTTATTCAAAAAGCCAATGATGTCCTAGGTTTCCCCATAGAGGTAATAAGCGGTATCGAAGAGGCACGTTTGGTATACCTTGGTGTTGCTCATACTTTAGCCGATGACGACGGTAAGCGACTTGTGATTGATATAGGCGGGGGCAGTACCGAATTTGTAATAGGCGAGCGTTTTGTGCCTAAAGTTTTACAGAGCCTTAGCATGGGTTGTGTTAGCTATACCGATCGATTTTTTTCTAACGGCGAATTAACCGAAGCAAATTTTAACCGTGCAGTTTCGGCTGCTCGAAAAGAGTTGCAGCGTATTAAAGGCCGTTATTCATTTATTGGTTGGGAAAATACGGTTGGTAGCTCAGGTACTAATCGAGCTGTGTCACGAATTTTGAAGAATTATGGATTAAGTGATTTGGGCATCGACTCTATGGGCTTAAGTCGGTTAAAGAAAATGATCATAGAAGCTGGTCATATCCATAAGCTGGTTTTACAGGGTGTAAAAGATCAGCGTTTGCAGGTATTGCCTGCTGGTGTAGCCATATTAATTGCCATATTTAAAGAACTTAAAATAGATACTATGAGCTACAGCGATGGTGCCTTAAGAGAGGGTGCCATACATGACTTAATTGGTCGCGGACAGCACGAAGATGTCAGAGAAAAAACTGTCAAAAATATGCAATCTCGCTTTGTAGTAGATAAAGTTCATGCAATGAATGTGAAAAATACAGCGATGAATCTTTACAAGCAAGTGTCTGAGAAGTGGAATTTAGATGAACCTGAATTTGAAGACTGGCTTCGCTGGGCTGCCGACTTACACGAAATTGGCTTATCCATTGCCCATAATCAGTCTAACAAACACGGTGCTTACCTCATACAGCATTGTGATATGCCTGGGTTTAGTAAGCAGATTCAAGAAACACTGAGTCTGATGGTTCGTCATCAACGTAAAAAGGCTGTGATTTCAGAAACAATCGATCTTTCGAACTCTGTTAGGCGCAGCGTTTCTAGATTAATAATTATTTTGCGTTTGGCTATTTTGTTCCATCAAGGAAGGGATGCAAAAGTGGTTGTTGAACCGAAAATAAAGGCGTCGAAGTTTAGTTTAGAGCTAGAATTTCCTGAAGATTACCTAAGCACTCATGCTATGACAGTAATGAATTTAGAATCTGAAAAAAGCTCACTGAATACAGCATGCTACGAGTTAAAATTTAAATAAGTTAGTGATTAGTATTGTCTAGACTATTGTCGTTAATGAACAGTTTTAACCCATTAGGTTGCATCAGAACAGATTTTGGCGACATTCCTACCATATTTTTAAAAGTATTAGATAGATGGGCAGAATCAGTAAATCCAGAACTTAACGCAGCCTCCGTTAGGTTCATCCCTTGACTTATTTTCTCGCCAGTAACATATAGTCTATGCCACAGGCGATATCGACGAATAGGTATCCCAGTTTGTTGCTTAAATATTTGCATTAGCCTTGGTGCTGATAGCCCAACCTCTTCAGATAAATTGTATAGGCTTAAATTGTTATTAATTTCACTTTTAATTATTTCTATAACTCTTTCAACTCTTTTATCTCGCTTGTACTTTTTCTTTAATTCTTCAAATTTTTCTTTATCTTCAAAAAATTCTGAATAATTTAGAGATGATTCCAATTTTTTATAAGCCTCATTGTACCCAATGTTATTTTTATAAAGCGGTAATAAGTTATTAATTAATTTGTCTTCATTTTTTAGACCATACCCTCCCTTACCATTTTTATATGTTACCAGCGATGATAAATAATGTTGATCTTCTCCCATAGCATCTAGGTAGCAATTAGCAATGATGCTTTTTCCAGTGTTTATCGTAACGTGTTCGCCTGGAAGGATTAATAAACTTTTACAAGTAATTAATGTTTGAGTTTCTTTATTTGAGAATTGAATATTGCCATCTAGAGCGACGATCAAAGTGGCTGCTCCACTGGAAAGAGAAATAGGATCTCTGCGGAGCCCAATATACAGTGAGCGCTTATCCCATAAATAAAGCTTCGAAGGTGCATTATTTTGAACAGTGCCATTCATAGCTATACATTCTCTTTTTATTATTCAAGGGACAGTAAAGTGCTAAATCTAATTTTCAATATCTAGAGCGTAATATTTAATAAAATTAATGGATTGTCCATATGGAATCATATGATACACGGAGTAACGATACCTTCTTACAAGTTTTTGAACGTGGATCAGCCTAGAATAAGGAGCCTTTGATAGTTTTCAGAAGTCTATTGCCTTCTGGGGAGGCTGCCAAGCAAAACATAGAGAATGCTGAATAATAGGGTTTTAACTCTAAAAATCACCATTTTTTAATTAAAGATGATAGTGAGTTAAACGTCAATCTAATTGGATAAGTTTTTTGTGTCTTTCCTGTTAATAATCGTGCGTAGCATCTTTAATAGATATATTCCTATGTTAGAAAAACTTTTTTGAATTACTTTAAACCTATATTCTCTCAGTGAAGGATACTTTAAGTTATGTTTTCTATACCTGATGACTGTCAAAGTTATGTAAACCTTTATCGCCATAGAGCAGAGAGCCAGTCAAAACAACTGGCCTATATTTTTCTGGAAGATGGTGAAAATAAAGAAAACAAAATTACCTTCGGTGAGCTACATGATCAGGCCTTAATTGTAGCTAAAAAAATTCGATCGCACGCTCTAGTCGGTGAGCGCGCATTACTGGTGTATCAGCCCGGTGTCGAATTTATTGTTTCGTTTACAGCTTGCATTTACGCGGGTGTGATTGCAGTTCCTGTGTTTCCTCCTCAAAACCAAAAAGACTGGCCTCGTTTTGTAAAGATTGTAGAAGACTGCAGTGCTTCATTAATTTGCACTGCAGAGTCTACCTTTAAGACCCTTCAAATGGCCATTCGCGGCACGGCCCAAATCGCAGATGTACCTTGTATTGCTACGGACATCGATCTTGATAAAATAACTTCAAATGTTAAAGATGAAAGTTGGACTTGGCCAGACTCAACTTTGAACACCACTATGTTTCTTCAGTACACCTCGGGGTCTACAGGTGACCCTAAAGGAGTCATGGTGAGTCATGGTAATTTATTGCACAACGAACATGTGAATGTTTTAGGACTGGGCCATAGCTGCAATATCTCAGTGGTTAACTGGTGTCCCCAATATCACGATCTAGGTTTGATCGGCAACATTCTTTTAGCCCCTTATACTGGAAGGCAAGTGGTTTTAATGTCACCTATTGCCTTTTTACAAAAGCCGGTCCGCTGGCTTAGGGCGATCTCTAAATACAAAGCAACCGCCAGTGGCGGCCCTAATTTCGCTTATGAACTCTGCTTGCGCAAGATAACAGATGAGGACCTTGCAACGCTTGATTTGTCCAGCTGGGAGCTGGCTTATAGTGGCGCTGAAATCATTCGCCCAGCCACTTTAGAGCGCTTTTATCAGCGATTCAAAACATGCGGTTTTCGTAAGGAGGCGTTCAGTCCTGTTTATGGTTTAGCTGAGTCTACACTGATCGTAACGGCCACTCATATGGCGAAGAAATATATGAGCCGTTATATCGATGCGGACTCCCTTCATCGTAATAAAGCGGTAGAGCTTGATGAAAGAAATCCAGAAGGACGCTGGTTAATTGGCTGTGGCCAAGTGGTCGATCAAGAGCTTCAGATTATCAATCCAAATAATTTTAATACTTGTACTGATAATCAAGTGGGTGAAATTTGGGTAAAAGGAAAGAGTGTCTGCCAAGGGTATTGGAACAGACCAGATACCACCCAAGAAATTTTCCAAGCCTATACTGCGGATACTAAGCAAGGTCCATTTTTACGTACAGGGGACTTAGGTTTTTTACTTGATGGCGAATTATATGTCACTGGACGATATAAAGAAGTAGTGATCATAGACGGCCGAAACCTTTATCCACAAGATATAGAAGATGTGGCGCAAGAAGCGCGTCCATCTCTAAGAAGTGGTTGCGGTGCGGCTTTTTCTGTTGATGTTAATGGCCGAGAAGAGTTGGTTCTAGTTCAAGAATTAGCAAAAGGCATTACTGAAAAAAATGTGGATTTTAATGGGCTTGTTGCTAGCGTTCGAAAAGATATTTTAGATGTTTTTGGTGTTCCATTATTTGATTTTGTATTGATAAAGCAAGGTACCTTTTTAAAAACATCCAGCGGTAAAATTCGACGCCGAGGTACGCGTGACAAGTATCTTCAAGAAAAATTAGTAATTACTGCACAGTTTTCTCAAAACTCAGCACTACCAAGCTTTGCTGATGGTCATGACTTCGAAACGGACAAGCATGAACTTAAGCAGTCACTATCAATGGTAGAGAGTGATTCGGGTTTAGTGGACCGGGATTCTAGGCATAAGCTGGAAAAACACTTGGTCCATTTGGTTTCTGTGACGATCGATCTGCCTGCAAATAAAATCGACACAGCTCGTCCATTTAGTGACTATGGCTTGGATTCAAAATCTTTGGTGGGATTATCAGGAGATGTGAGTGATTTACTAGGGCGTAATCTAGAGCCCCGATTATTTTATGATTATCCCTCTATTGAACAGTTGCTTGATTTTTTAGCACCTGTAAAAAAGGTTGAGAGAAAAGTAATACAACCGACATTGGCAAAAGACACCGTCCAAAATGAGGTGATCGCCATAGTCGGTATGGCGTGTCGCTACCCTGGTGACGTCAATACGCCAGAGCAATTTTGGGATCTACTTATATCTGAGAAAGAAGGTATAGAAGACGTTCCAGCGTCTCGTTGGAATATTAATGATTATTATGACCCCGACCCGGCTATTTCAGGAAAAATGCAAACTCGAAGGGGTGGATTTGTTAGTAATGTGAGTGAATTTGATGCCGCATTTTTTAACATATCTCCCCGTGAAGCTGTGGCAATGGATCCTCAGCAGCGGCTGCTATTGGAAACTTGCTGGGAGGCGTTAGAGAATTCCGCCATAGCCCCTTCTAGCTTATCTGGATCGGATACCGGCGTTTATGTTGGAATCAGTAATAATGATTATGATCGGCTCAGAAGTCGCACTCAAAACAGTGTTGATGCTTACAGTGCCACGGGCAACGCTTTTAGTATCGCTGCGAATAGACTGTCTTATGTGTTGAATTTAAATGGCCCAAGCCAGGCCATTGACACTGCGTGCAGCTCTTCTTTAGTGGCCATTCACCAGGCTTGCCAAAGTTTGCAAACCGGCGAAAGCTCATTAAGTTTAGTGGGCGGCGTTAATCTAATTTTAACCCCAGATTTAACATTAACGTTTAGCAAAGCACGAATGATGGCGGCAGATGGTCGCTGTAAAACCTTTGGCAATGACGCTGATGGTTACGTTCGAGCAGAAGGTTGTGGCGTCTTTGTATTAAAAAGATTAAGCGATGCCCAGGCCAATGGCGATCCAATTTTGGCGCTGATTAAAGGCAGTGGTATAAGCCAAGATGGGCGCAGCAATGGCTTGACGGCTCCCAATGGTCCGTCTCAAGAATTGGCCATTGAGCGTGCATTGCAAAAAGCAAACTTACAACCTGAAGATGTTCAATATGTAGAAGCCCATGGAACAGGGACACCACTAGGTGACCCCATCGAAATAGAGGCGTTAAACAATGTGTATTGCGCATCTCGTGATAAACAGATGCCACTAATAGTAGGCTCAGTAAAAACCAATATCGGACACTTAGAAGCGGCGGCTGGCATGGCTGGTTTGTCAAAAGTGGTGCTGGCATTGCAACACAAAAAGATCCCTGCTCATTTAAATTGTCAGATAAAAAATAAACTGGTTCAGTGGGATGAACTTGGCTTAGAGATTGCCACATCGTCACAAGATTGGCCTGATAATAATCAAAAGCCAAGGACCGCTGGTGTCAGTTCATTTGGGTTTGGTGGCACCAATGCCCATTTAATCATTGAAGAATACAGTCCTAAAAATCCAGAACAATTACCTATAAAAAATAGTGCCCCTGATCGAGAGGTATTGTGTCTGTCGGCCAAAACGCCTCAGGCGTTGGCAGCCAATGTGATCAAGCAGTTAGAGTATTTACAAACCCATAAAAGCATTTCATGGGACGATTATCGCTATAGCCTTAATGCGGGTCGTGATCATTTCTCTTATCGAATTGGACTATGCGTTGAATCCAAGGCTCAATTTATCGAGAAACTGTTGCAAATTGAAGCACAAAAAAATCCGCCAGGTGTGTTTAAACAGTCACCTGATGGAACGGCTATGCGGAATAAAACAGCATTCTTGTTTACCGGTCAAGGTGCGCAATACGAAGGCATGGGTGCAGGGCTGTACGAAAAGGAAGAGGTGTTTAGAGCAGCGATCGATAAATGTGCGTCTCTGTTAAAAAATAAAATAGAAATACCTTTAACAACCTTATTATTCAGTAACAGCAATAGCTCGATTCATCAGACTCAGTACACCCAATCAGCTTTATTTTGCTTGGAATATGCGTTGGCAAAATTGTGGCTGAGTTGGGGAGTGGCCCCAGACTTTATGATCGGCCATAGCGTAGGCGAGTACGCAGCAGCCTGTATTGCCGGTGTATTCTCACTTGAAGATGCCGTTAAGCTTATCTCTGCTCGTGGCAGGTTAATGCAGCAACTTAATGAGCCAGGAACTATGTTGGTGGTATTTACCCACTCGACGGATGTGACGGTTGAAATAGCACCGTATCTTAAGCGTGTTTCAATTGGAGCCATAAACGGTCCTGGTCAAGTTGTATTGTCTGGCGGTAAAGATGAGCTGAATATTATTGCAAAAGCGCTTGAGCAAAAAGGCATTGAATCCCGAAGTCTTCAGGTTTCCCACGGGTTTCACTCTCCATTGATGGAGCCTATGGTGAGTGAGTTTAGGCAATTGGCTGAAACGGTCAATTATTCGTTGCCTAAGATCAGCCTTGTTTCAAATATGACGGGGAAAGTTGAAAGCAACTTGTTTGCCAGTGCGGATTACTGGTGTAAGCATATACTGGCCCCTGTATATTTTGAAAAAGGCATGGGCACCTTGGCTGATCAGCAAGCAAATGTGTTTATTGAAATTGGCCCGCAATCGACTCTGACAAGAATGGGGCGGCGTTGTTTTGATGCCGCATTACATCAGGAGACTAACCGATGGATCGGATC
>JBLHVV010000077.1:0-15083 GCA_047628755.1 Crocinitomicaceae bacterium
ATTACGCCGGTCCACTTGGTGCAAATTGGCCTATCTTTTGTCGTCTATAGGCAGTGATTAAGGGCTTTTGCTAGGGTAATATAGCGCAGCTTTTAAATAAAATAAATTGAGTCTTGTATATGAAGTTTACCGGTACAGAAGAATATGTCGCTACTAGCGAATTACAAATGGCAGTTAACGCGGCCATAGTATTACAGCGCCCCCTATTAATAAAAGGCGAGCCCGGTACGGGTAAGACGATGCTAGCCGAGCAGTTAGCAGAAGCATTAGATACCCCATTGATTCAGTGGCACATCAAGTCAACAACGAAAGCTCACCAAGGTCTGTACGAATATGATGCGGTTTCACGTTTACGTGATTCACAATTGGGTAATCAAGACGTAAATGACATTTCTAACTACATTAAGAAAGGCAAGCTTTGGGAAGCATTTAGCGGCGATAAGCCCCCTGTATTACTAATCGATGAAATTGACAAGGCGGACATCGAATTTCCAAACGATCTACTATTAGAATTAGATAAAATGGAGTTTTTTGTGTATGAAACACAAGAGCGAGTAGTTGCTAAGCACCGTCCAATTATTATTATCACAAGTAACAACGAAAAAGAGCTACCTGACGCTTTTTTACGCCGCTGCTTCTTCCATTATATTGATTTTCCAGATCAAGCGACCATGCAAAAAATTGTTGATGTACATTATCCAGATATCAAAAAAGATTTGCTGCGGGAGGCTATGGATGTATTTTTTGACCTACGTAAAGTACCCGGCCTTAAGAAAAAACCGTCTACTTCAGAACTTGTCGATTGGTTAAAGTTATTGCTTTCAGATGATGTTGATCCAGAAACATTGCGCAGTAAGCATACCGCTATTCCTCCATTATATGGCGCTATGGTTAAGAATGAGCAAGATGTAGAGCTTCTACAAAAACTGGCATTTATGTCTCGTCGTAAAGGTTAACTGAAGGCTATTTTATATGTTGGTTGATTTTTTTCAAACCATGCGTGAATACAAAGTACCTTGTTCTATCCGAGAGTATTTAGATTTGATGAACGCGTTGAAAAATCATTTGGCGTTCGCAGACCTAGACGATTTTTATCAAATCAGTCGAATCTGTTTAGTTAAAGACGAACGTCATTTTGACAAATTTGATAAGGCATTTGCCCACTACTTCGAGGGGATAGATCGTTTAGATGAAGTGCTAACAAATGCTACTGGCGTCCCTGAAGATTGGATGAAGTCTGAATTTGAGCGCATGTTCAGCAAGGAAGAGCTTGATTCTATAGAGTCACAGGGCGGTTTTGACGAATTGATGAAAAAGTTTCAAGAGCGTTTAGAGGAGCAAGAAAAACGTCATCGCGGTGGGAATAAAATGATTGGCACCGGTGGCACGTCACCATTTGGAGCCGATGGCTACAACCCTGAGGGGATGCGCGTTCAGCAAAATAAAAGTCGCCATAAAAAGGCGATCAAAGTCTGGGAAGAACGTAATTATCGCAATCTAGACGACGATATTGAGTTGGGAATTCGTAACATTAAAGTGGCGCTGCGTCGCCTGCGAAAGTTTGCTCGCCAAGGAGCAGCTGAAGAGCTTGATCTAGACGATACGATTGCATCTACAGCAAGTAATGCAGGTTTCTTAGATATAAAGATGGTGCCAGAGCGTCATAATGCAGTAAAAGTTCTTATCTTTTTTGATATTGGCGGAACTATGGACCCGTTTGTTAAAGTATGTGAAGAACTATTCAGCGCCTGTCGAACGGAATTTAAGCATATGGAGTCGTTTTACTTTCATAACTGTTTATATGAATCGGTATGGAAGGATAACCGAAGACGCGGTAATGAAAGGACTAAAACTTGGGATCTATTACGTAAATTTACTAAAGACTACAAGGTCATATTTGTAGGAGATGCAATGATGGCACCTTACGAGGTTACCCACGTTGGCGGCAGTGTAGAGCATTGGAACGACGAAGCGGGTTCAGTTTGGCTAGAACGCATAAAAGAAACCTTTGATAAAGTGGTGTGGCTTAACCCTGTACCAGATGACCAATGGGGATGGAGTGGTTCTTTAAATTCAGTTAAAAGTGCAATGGATGACAAAATGTATCCATTGACTTTAAATGGTCTAGAAAAAGCCATGCGTGAACTCACCCGTTAATTTTTATTTAGATTTTTTTAAATTGACATAAGCCCTCATCGTTGAGGGTTTTTTTATGTTCATGGAATTAATAACTTACCATAAAGCAAATGGTGGTAGGTCACCGTTAATGGCTGCTTAACTTCTACTTTTAGCGTCAGTTAAAAAAAGGGAGGATTACAGACCCAATGCATTTTGGTGAATTAAAAAAATATGCGGCTTAATTAGACCGCATTATTATCTTTAATTTAAATCGTTACAGACTGTTTAACCAATCGACTAGATCAGCCATAACCTCTTTATTATTTATTTCATTTAGCATTTCGTGCCGACCGTCTTTATAAAGCTTAAGCGTTACGCTTTGCTGACCAGCACTTTCATAGGCGCTAGCTAATTTAGGTAAGCCTTTACCTTGTTGACCCACAGGATCTAAATCGCCACCAAAAATGTAGATAGGTAAATTCTTTTGAATCCGGTTAAATGTTTTTAAGGTGAATAAGTCATTTAAACCTCCTAACAAGTCTGCCCATAATTGAGTGCTGCAATCAAACCCGCAAAGTGGGTCATTAATGTACTTATCTACATGGAGATGGTCTTTGCTTAACCAGTCAAAATCTGTGCGGTTGGGTCTGAATGTTTGGTTAAAAGAGCCGAATGATAAAAACTGTAATAGCTTGCTTGCTTTAATAGCACCCAGACGCCAGCTTTCTAGCTTAGCAATTTTGCAACCAATCTTAGCAATGAGGGGTACTTGAAAATTTGACCCAGATAGAATCAACGCATCAACTGGTTGCTGCCCGAATTCAGGATTTGCTAGGTAAGATTGAATAATAAATGAGCCCATACTGTGCCCCATCAAGTAGTAAGGTAGACCGTTAGGGCACACTTGCATACGGACTATGTTGATGTCGGCCAAAACCTTATTCCAGCCATCGGTATCTGAATAATGACCAATAACAGTTGTGGGGCTAGTACCATGGCCGCGGTGATTATGAGCAACCACAGAATAGCCGACTGCATTTAAAGTTTGGGCCAGTTGGTCATACCGTTGAGCATGTTCTGACATGCCATGATTAATATGAACCCAAGCCTTGGGTGCCTCAACTGGCCAGCATAGTGTTTGAATTTTATGGCCATCTGGTGCATCGATAAAAGACTCAATCATGGGATTCACGCTTATAATTATTGTTATGTTTATGGTTATGGTTAGGGTTGTGTTTATTGATATTAATATAGATCTATATATTCAACCTTAAAGATTACTTAATATGACTTATTTATGCAAAAAATTGATAGATAGTTCATAAATTACACATCTCTAAGCTAAGTCGCAATTTTGGGGCTTTGCGGCAGATTATAAAACTGGTAATCTTCCGACAAACCAAATTTGTACTGTATGTTTATTATACAAAAAAAACAAATATAAAGCTTAAAAAGAATACTTGGAGCAGGCATGAACGAAACATTTTTTAGTGACAAATATCCTAAAGGAATG
The DNA here is from genome assembly GCA_047628755.1 of Crocinitomicaceae bacterium. Classification (GTDB taxonomy): domain Bacteria; phylum Pseudomonadota; class Gammaproteobacteria; order Pseudomonadales; family Oceanobacteraceae; genus Bermanella. The sequence continues at coordinate 3,632 of JBLHVV010000077.1, forward strand.
CCGGCAACGGTGGACGTAGAACAGTATAAAAGTGTAGTTGAAGTATTTAACAAAAGTGTCGAGAAATACGCTGATCGCCCAGCTTTTACAGCTTTAGGTAAAACACTATCGTATGCCGATGTAGATCGTTTATCTGCTGACTTTGCATCTTATTTACAAAACGAAACTGGCTTAAAAGCTGGTGATCGTATTGCGGTTCAATTACCTAATCTTACCCAGTACCCTGTTGTTGTATTCGGTGCCATGCGCGCGGGCTTGATAATAGTGAATACTAACCCGTTATATACAGAACGAGAAATGGAGCATCAGTTTAATGACTCGGGCGCCAAAGCTCTTGTTGTTCTTGCGCAAATGGCTGGTAAAGCTGATAAAGTCATCCCAAAAACTCAGATTGAAACGGTTATTGTTACTCAAGCCGGTGACCTTTGTAGCCCACTTAAACGCACGCTAGTTAATTTTGTAATCAAAAATATACGTAAAGAAGTGGAGCCATACACGTTACCGGGTCATAAAAAACTATTAGATGTACTTAAGCAAGGTGCCAAAAACTCTTATAGCCCTGTTGATGTAACTTCTGCAGATATTTGTGTGCTTCAGTACACAGGTGGCACAACAGGTGTTGCTAAAGGCGCCATGTTAACCAATCGAAACCTAGTGGCTAACATGTCTCAAGCTCACCCATTGTTCATGATGGGTTTAAACAAGTCAGGCAACGACGAAAGCTCTAAAATTATTATTGCACCCTTACCGCTTTACCATATCTATGCATTTACAGTTAACTGCATGGTATTAATGGAAACCGGTAATCACAATATACTAATTCCCAACCCACGAGATTTACCTGGCTTTATTAAAGAGCTTAAAAAATGGGATTTTAATGCGTTCCTAGGCCTAAATACTTTATTCGTTGGGCTTTGCAATAACGATGACTTTAAAGCATTGGATTTTAGTAATCTAGATTTAACTATATCTGGTGGCATGGCGTTAACTAAGAATGCAGCTGATACTTGGGAGCAAGTAACAGGCTGTGAAGTATCTGAAGGGTATGGTATGACAGAAACTTCCCCTATCGCTTCTTTTAACCCTCCTGGTCACACAGAGTTAGGCACTATCGGTATGCCCGTATCTAATACGCTTTGTAAAGTAATTGATGACGATGGCAATGATCTTCCTATCGGCGAAGCTGGTGAACTTTGTGTCAAGGGCCCACAAGTAATGAAAGGTTATTGGCAGCGTCCTGAAGCTACGTCAGAAACCATTACCGAAGATGGTTGGTTAAAAACTGGTGATATTGCCATAATCCAGCAAAACGGCTACATGAAAATAGTAGACCGTAAAAAAGATATGATCATAGTTTCTGGTTTTAACGTATATCCAAACGAGATCGAAGATGTTGTGTCTAGTCATCCAGACATTGTTGAATGCGCCGCTGTTGGCATTCCAAATGAAGTCACTGGCGAGCAAGTAAAAGTATTTGCGGTTGTCACTAACCCAGCTTTAACTGCCAAAGACGTAACTGATTTCTGTCGTGAGCGTTTAACAGCTTATAAAGTACCTAAGATGATCGAATTTCGCGAAGACTTACCTAAAACAAATGTTGGTAAAATCTTGCGTCGTGAACTTCGTGATGAAGAAACTGCCTCTTAGCAGGCGCTTAGAAAATAATAGTTATAAATATTTTCAATTAAGCTCAGCTTAGTTAAGAATACGTAGGCGCCCTCGAATGAGGGCGTTTTTCGTATAGAAAATGTCGATAATATTTAGTTTTAGAATTAAAGGTTTAAGTATCAGTGTTGGATGAATTAAAGCAGTTAGAAAATTCGTTAAATAATTGTATGATGCAAAGTCGTTTTGGGTTTGCTAGACAAATAGCGATACTTAAAAAACGCCTAAAAGAAAAGCAATCCATAGATAAAAGCCTAGAAAAATTGCAAGCTTTAATGATCAAAAGCTTGCAGCAAGCATCAGCTAGAACCTTCCCCCCTGAAAAAATAACTTACGATGATTCGTTACCTGTATCAGCCAAGCGTGATGAAATAGCAAAAGCTATTCAAGATAACCAAGTGGTTATTATTGCTGGTGAAACTGGTTCAGGTAAAACTACTCAGCTGCCAAAAATTTGTATCGAACTGGGTTTAGCCCAGTATGGCACTATTGCTCACACACAACCAAGACGAATAGCAGCTCGTTCAGTATCTCAGCGTATTGCCCAAGAGATGCGAGTAGAGCTTGGCAACGAAGTGGGCTATCAAATTCGATTCAGTGATCAGAGTAACGAGAAAACACTGGTTAAATTAATGACAGACGGTATTTTATTAGCCGAAACTCAAAATGATCGTTTTTTAAATAAATACCAAGTGATCATCATAGATGAAGCTCATGAGCGCAGTTTAAATATTGACTTTTTAATGGGCTATCTAAAACAGTTATTGCCAAAGCGCCCAGATCTAAAAGTGATTGTGACTTCAGCAACCATTGATTTAGATCGTTTCTCAAAACACTTTAATAATGCCCCTGTTATAGAAGTAACAGGTCGTACCTTTCCTGTGGAAGTTAGATATAGACCATTAATCGATCTAGACGAACAAGATGATGTGAGTAAGCCTGACGAAGAACCTGAAGGAGATATGATTCAAGGTATCGTGGATGCAGTAATCGAATTAGAAATTGAAGATGCAGCAAGAGGTCAAACTGGCGATGTATTGGTATTTTTAAGCGGTGAACGAGAAATCCGAGAATCGTCACTGGCATTAAAGAAAGCAAATTTCAAAGGCACTGAAATACTGCCACTTTATGCCCGCCTAAGCAGTGCAGAACAAAATAAAATATTTAATCCTACAGGTGGGATAAGACGTATTATATTGTCTACTAATGTAGCTGAAACCTCGCTAACGGTTCCTGGTATTCGTTATGTGATTGATACCGGCGTTGCTCGTATTAGCCGTTATAGCTATCGCTCTAAAGTACAGCGTTTACCTATCGAAGCCATTTCAAAGGCCAGCGCTAACCAGCGTAAAGGTCGTAGTGGACGAGTTAGTGAAGGGGTCTGTGTTCGACTATACAGCGAAGAAGATTTTGACGCACGGCCAGACTTCAGTGACCCAGAAATACAACGAACCAACTTAGCTGCTGTTATTTTACAAATGTTATCACTCAGACTTGGGGATGTAGAAGAGTTTCCATTTGTAGATGCGCCAGACAGTCGTTTTATTAAAGATGGTTACAACTTGCTTAAAGAACTTGGGGCCGTAAACGAAAAAAACGAAATTAATAATGTGGGTCGCTCTTTATCAAAGCTTCCCGTCGACCCCAGAATAGGGCGTATGCTACTTGAAGGAGATAAAAAGCAGTCTCTAAAAGAGTTATTGGTTATTGCAGCTGCTTTAAGTGTTCAGGATCCAAGAGAACGCCCGGCTGAAAAAAAACAACAGGCGGATCAAAAGCATGCTGAATTCCGAGATGAAGAAAGTGACTTTATAACGCTACTAAATGTATGGAACAGTTTTGAAGAAGTTAGACAAGAGCTATCGGGAAATCAACTAAAGCAATATTGTAAAAAGAATTTCTTAAATTATATGCGTATGCGTGAATGGCGAGATGTGCATTATCAGCTGCGTCTTCAATGCAAAGATTTAAAGCTCCAAGAAAATGAAAGTGGAGCCAGTTATGAGGCAATACACAAGGCTATCCTTGCTGGATTTTTAAGTCATGTGGGTCAAAAGACAGAAGAGAGTGATTATAACGGTGCGCGTAATCGTAAATTTATGTTGTTTCCTGGCAGTGGCATTTTTAAAAAACGGCCTAAGTGGGTTGTATCAGCTGAACTGGTAGAAACCTCCCGTTTGTATGCACGCACTAATGCAAAAATTTCCCCTGACTGGTTAGAGCCGTTAGCTAAGCACTTGGTTAAACGAAAGTATTTAGAGCCACACTGGTCTAGTAAGCGTGGCCAAGTAATGGCATTTGAACAGGTCACTTTGTTTGGTTTAGTGATCGTCCCTAAAAGAGCAGTGGCTTATGGTGAAATTGACCAGCAGGTTAGCCATGAGTTATTTGTACGGGAAGGCTTGGTGCAAGCCACGCTAAAAACTAAGGGCGAGTTCTTAAAGTACAATTTAGATCTTATAGAAGAGATTTCTGAGCTTGAAGATAAAAGCCGTCGCCGGGACATAGTCGTAGATGAAGAACGTTTATTTCAGTTTTACTTTGAGCGTGTGCCTAATGAAATTTTTGATACGGCCAGTTTTGAAACATGGCGCAAACAGCAACCGTCTGACTTATTAAAAACCACTAAAGCGTATTTGATGCAGCATGGTGCTGAGCATGTGACAGCAGCACAGTATCCAGATCATTTTTCTCATGGTGCGGTGATTTATCCGTTGAGTTATCGCTTTGAACCTAACCATAGCGAAGACGGTGTCACAGTGCGCGTGCCGGCTGCTATGTTGAAGCAGCTGCCAGTTAATCGAATTCAATGGTTGGTCCCTGGTATGCTTAGAGACAAAGTTATTGCATCATTAAAAAGTCTAAACAAGCCTATTCGAAAACAGCTTGTCCCAGTGCCTGACTTTGCAGAGGACTTTCTTGCTAAGCCATACAATACTGAGCAATCATTGCAGCAAGAGTTAGCTCGTCATATTTATGAGACTCGGCGTATTAAGGTTCAACCTGAAGATTGGAATGAACAGCAGTTGGACACTCATTACTTAATGAATTTACAAGTTGTGTCTAGCGATAATACGGTTATTGCTCAGGGTCGAGATTGGCGTGCACTGATTAATGAAGTGGGCGATTTAGCTGACCAGCAAGTGGAGCTAGTGGGAAATGACTTTGAGCGAGAGGATATTACTGAATGGGATTTTAGTGTTTTACCAGAAACTTATGAAATGCAGCAAATCGGTATTCAGGTTACATTATATCCAGCACTTTTAGATAAAGGCTCTAATGTTGAGTTAAAGCTATTACAGCGAGAAGACGAAGCTAAGTGGTTAAGTCAACAAGGTGTATATCGATTACTTCAGTTGGACTTAAGCGATCAGGTTAGCTGGATTAAAAAAGAAACACAAAAGCGCTTGGTTCAAGAAATGATTTATTTTGGTAATATTGGAAATAAATCGGATTTACTCACAAGTGTCGTGCAGCAAGTATTTAAAACCTGTTTTAAACTAGATGAAGCGTCACAAAACCTTCCCAGGACTGAAGATGATTATCAGCAATTTAAAGAGGCTAGTCGTGGCAACATTGGACAGACCTTAGATGATGTTATCCCAGTTATAAAATTAATTATGCAGCAGTATCACCTGTTGATGAAAAAGTTAAAAAAATCCAATCAACTGGCTTTTGCATTCGCAGCTTCAGACATTAAACATCAGGTTGATCAGTTGATGCCCACAGGGTTTATTGGTTTTATTCCCTTAGAGTGGCTTAAGCATTACCCTAGATATTTTAAAGCTATGATTGCTCGATTAGATAAACTGCAGGGAAACTTACAAAAAGACAAGTTATTGCAACTTAAGGTCATGAGTTGGCAGGAACAGTATGAGACACTGATTAATCAGTTACCAGCTGATCTAAATTGCTTTCCAGAAGTACTGCCATTAAATTGGATGATGCAAGAATATCGAGTATCACTGTTCGCGCAAGAATTGGGCACTAGTATTCCAGTTTCTGACAAACGTTGGAAGGCTCAGTTAGCCGTTGCTAAAGCCAGTATTGAGCAATAGCTAAAAAGAGAGTCGGTACTGTCACTAAAGATACAGAGATCTTAGCTGGTTGTTGGTAGGTTAATTGAATATCAAATAAAGTATAGAGCCTATATTTAAAGGGCTATTGGCTGGTATCTAAGCAAAGATTGCATTATAGTTTTGTCAACGGATCAACATTATAGTTTTAATCAAAATTCTGATTAAGTCACAATAAATTGTTATATATACATATTTTGCTAGGGGTTAAATTTGAAACAAGCAGTTATAAGTGGTACAGGTCTATATACCCCGAGTCAGTCAATTTCTAATGATGAACTGGTAGAGTCATTTAATAGTTATGTGAACACCTTTAATACAAAAAATGCAGCGCAGATTGAAGCTGGAAGTATGCAAGCCTTGGCTGAGAGCTCAAGTTCATTTATTGAAAAAGCGTCAGGTATTAAAAGTCGTTTTGTTATCGATAAAGCTGGCATTTTAGACCCTACTAGAATGAAACCATTTATTGCTGAGCGAACCAATGATGAGCCATCTATTCAATGTGAAATGAGTGTTGCCGCAGCTAAAGACGCTCTAATCCAGGCGGGCAAAACAGTGGATGATGTGGACGCTGTTATTGTGGCATGTTCAAATTTACAACGGGCTTATCCTGCCATAGCCGTAGAAGTACAAACTGCGTTAGGTATCCAAGGTTTTGCTTATGACATGAACGTGGCGTGTAGCTCGGCTACATTCGGTATTCAAGCTGCAGTAAATTCGGTGCAAACGGGCTCTTCAAAATGTGTGCTAATTTTAAACCCTGAAATTTGCAGCAGCCATTTAAACTTTCGTGATCGTGATAGCCATTTTATTTTTGGTGATGCCTGTACAGCTATTATTGTTGAAAGTGCTGAAACAGCAACAAGTAAGCATCAATACCAAGTGCTAGGGACAAAATTACAAACAGTATTTTCTAATAATATTCGTAATAACGCTGGTTTTTTAAATCGTTGTGACGAATCAGGATTAGGCAACGCCGATAAATTATTTGTGCAAAATGGTCGCAAGGTATTTAAAGAAGTGTGCCCTATGGTAGCCAAGCAAATATCAACTCATTTAGAAGAACTTGACTTAAGCGCTGACCATTTAAAACGTATGTGGCTACATCAAGCTAATTTAAGTATGAACCAGCTTATTGCTAAGCGAGTGTTGGGTCGTACCGCAGAAATAGACGAGGCTCCAGTGATCCTAGATTCTTATGCCAATACTAGCTCCGCAGGCTCTGTTATTGCTTTTCACCTTTACAAAGAGGATATTCAAGCAGGGGACATAGGTGTTATTTGTAGCTTTGGTGCTGGTTATTCTATTGGAAGCGTTGTGGTTAAGAAGGTCTAATTGTATGGAAGGGCTCACTTAGGCTGGTTCTACCCAAGTTAATATTACGAAAGAGGCTTCATGCCTTTTTTTTATGCTTATTTTTTATTATTATTAGTTTTAATTTTAACTTTAAGTGAACTATCTTTAAAGGTGATGCTCGAAATCAACTATGGAAATACGCAGTTACCTATTTCTTTTTTATTAAACCTGGTCTGAGGGGACTGTAATATGAAAAAAACTCAAATAACACCACTAGCAATAGCACTTGGTACAGCATTAACTTTAGGTGTTGCAACATCGGTCTCTGCGGCCGAAAACCCATTCAGTTCAAATAGCTTAGAAAGTGGCTACAAAGTAGCAATGGAGGGTAAGTGCGGCGAAGGTAAATGTGGTGTTGATAAAAAATCTAAAGAGGGTTCATGTGGCGAAGATAAGAAAGCTAAAGAAGATAAGAAAGCTAAAGAAGGTAAGTGCGGCGAGGGTAAATGTGGCGCTGACAAAAAAGCCAAAGAAGGTTCATGTGGCGGAGATATAAAATTGAAAGAAGGTAAGTGCGGCGGCGATAAGTAATAGAATTTAAAAAAACCAAATAAATAGTTAAATAGTTAAATAGTTAAATAGTTATAAAAAAAGCGGACATTAATTCATGTTAATGCCGCTTGTTTTATATGAAGGATAAGTAATGACACTAAAAGGATCAGGTCTAGGATTACGCAGAGAGATGCTGACTCATATGACAGTATTAACGCCTGATGATGTAGATTTTTTAGAAGTTGCACCAGAAAATTGGATCGGTGTAGGCGGTCGACTAGGCAAGGCCTTTCGGCAGTTTACTGAGCGTTTTCCTTTTGCCTGTCATGGTCTGTCATTGTCTATTGGTAGTTCAGATAAACTAGACATAGAATTTATTAAATCAGTTAAAAAATTCTTAGATATTCATCAAATTCAAACCTATAGTGAGCATCTAAGCTACTGTAGTCACAACGGTCATATGTATGACTTAATGCCCATACCGTTTTCGTTAGAAGCTGCAATGCATGTGGCAAATCGAACGCGTCTAGTTCAAGACATTATTGAGCGACCACTTATTCTAGAAAATGTTTCTACCTATGTCATGCTTGGCGACGGCATGACTGAACTAGAGTTCATGAAAGAAGTCTTACAACAGTCTGGCTGTAAAATGTTATTAGATGTTAATAATGTTTATGTGAATGCCATCAACCATAAATTTGACCCTGTGCAATATATAACGTCGCTGCCTTCAACCAGTATCGAATATATACACGTAGCGGGTCACTTCGATGAAGCCAAAGATCTTTTAGTAGACACTCATGGGGCAGATGTCAAACCACAGGTGTGGGAGTTACTTAAGCTTGCTTATGAATCTCATGGCGTATTGCCAACCTTATTAGAACGGGATTTTAATTTCTTTGAAGTGGCAGACCTAATAACCGAAGTAGATCAAATTAAACATTATCAGCGCGAGGCTTCGAATGGACACCAGCTTGCCTAAATTTACTCAAATTCAACAACAGTTTTCTGACTCGCTCCGTAATCCTTCTAGCATATTATCTATTAACGATATTGAGCCTCGTCGTTTAAAAATCTATCAAGATTTATTTTTTAATAATGTAATGAGCTTTGCATCTAGCGCTTTCCCTGTGCTCAAAGAGCTAATGAGTCAAAATCAATGGGACGAATTAGTTCGCGATTTTTTTATAGGTCATAAATGTGAAACACCGTATTTTTTAGAGATTAGTGAAGAATTTATTTCGTATTTAGAGTATGCCAAATTTGATTTCTTACCCGCTTTTGCCTACCAGTTAGCCCATTGGGAATGGATGGAGCTTTATGCCGATGTAGCAGAAACAGACGATGTTTCTGAAACCATTGATAATCTTGATCTAACGGATGTGATCACCACCAACGATTGCACATGGAATGTGGCTTATGACTTTTCCGTGCATAAAATTTCCACTGAATATATTCCCATAGATACACAAACAACATTCTTAATAGTGCATCGTGATGATGACTTAAGTGTGGGTTTCATTGAGATCAACCCTTTAAGTATGCTGCTCTTTGAGCAACTTAAATCTAATATTACAGATTCATTAGGTACACTTTTACATGATATTGCTGAACAGCAGAATATGGATAGCCATTTTGTTGTTAGTGGTGGGCTAGAAATTATACGCCAATGGGGCCGATTAGGCCTTCTGAAACCTTCTTAATCTTAATATAACTTTTTAAATCTTTAATCGATGCACAACAAGCTATTAATCAATTGAATGCAGCTAAAGAAACATGGAAGCAATTTTGAGACTATGGACGGCTAGCTAAAAAAAGTAGTGACTAGTATCAAAAATCAATAGTCAATTATGAATGCTATTGGTGTTTAAATAACCAACAAATATCAGAAGTACCTTAAGTCTAACTCTGGTATTTATATCTGAGAATAAGTATCAGAGGGCTAAAGCTAGTGAAAAACAATATTTAGCAGCTATACTTGTTAAGCTTTAATGACAGGATAGGTCAGAATTAGTCATTATTTCAATAAATAGTGCATTAATTTGAGGTTCTAGTGTTTAGCTGTAATATAACTGTCATAAGTGGGTTGTATTATTTTTGTCATAAAACAGACACAACTTTATAACAATAACCAACAAGGTAGCTCAAATAATGAAAAAGCCTCTAGTACTAGCAATTGCTGCAATGGCCCTTACCGCAGGTGCACAAGCCGAATCTAAATTTTATGGTAAAATGAATCTATCGGTAGCATATGAAGACAGCTCTATCGCAGATACTCAAGTAATTAAATTAAACAGTAATGCTAGCCGTCTAGGTGTTAAAGGTAGCGAAGCCTTGGCTACGGGTACTAAAATTTTATACCAAGCTGAATATCAAACTGATATAGATGCTGGCGATGATGTTTTTAAGCAACGTGATTCATATGTTGGTTTGGCATACGTTGGCATGGGTACTATAAAAATGGGTATCATGGATACACCAGTTAAAAAATCACAAGGGAAGTTCGACCTTTTTAATGACGTTTACGATATTAAAGCCGTTATCGCTGGCGATAAACGCCTTGCCAACAGTATTAACTATACAACTGAGAAATTAGGTTCTCTACAAGCTTCTGTTTCATACATAATGCAAGAAACCGATGGTGTTGACGATGGTGTTTCAGCAAGCCTAGTTTACAGTGAAGGCGATGTTTACGCTTCAGTAGCCATGGACAGTAAAACAGAAGATGAAGACACAGCCACAGTCCGTGCAACGGTTCTCTATACCATGGGTGACATACGCCTTGGCGCTCTTTTGAATAGCGTTGATGAATCAGATACCGCGGATAGCGAATTAGGCTTTGGTGCAAATGCATCTTATAAAATGGGCGCAAACACTGCTAAAATTCAATTCTTATCAAGTGACCAAGGTGGTGATCTGGGTGAGACAGCCGTCACTTTTGGTGTTGACCATAAACTTGCTAAGGGCACAAAAGCTTATGCTTATGTAAACTTAACAGATACTGATGTGGCCGATTCAGATACAACAGGTCTTTCATTTGGTCTAGAGCACAAGTTCTAAGCAAAGCTTGCTAATGAAAGAAGCCCCTTTAGGGGCTTTTTTTATGCCTGCTATTCTAAGTTAGGAAACAGTGTTTCTATGGAAAAAATCATTGAGTTTAAACAGCTCCACTGCTTTAATAAGTGGCCTTTTATTGGACATAATTTAATGCGTTTATTTACTTTATTGGTTCTGTGCTTTTCTTGCTCTGCGCAAGCTGCAGACCAAGACCCATGGGAAGATTGGAATCGCGATGTATTTGCCTTTAACGAAACCCTTGATAGGTATGCCTTAAAGCCTGTGGCTCAAGCTTATCGCAATGTGACTCCAGTAGTTGTAGATGACGCTATTACAAATGTGTTTAGTAATTTGGGTGAACCACTTATTGTTATCAATGATGTTCTTCAAGGCAAGTTTTTGCAGGCACTGTCAGATACGGGTCGATTTCTAGTTAACTCCACAGTGGGTGTTCTAGGGATATTTGATGTGGCATCTCACATTGGCTTACCCAAACATGCAGAAGACTTTGGTCAAACCCTTGCTCATTGGGGTGTAGATTCAGGGCCATATGTAATGATTCCGGTACTGGGACCAAGTACTCTTCGTGATGCCACTGGGTTCACAGTAGATACATTTGCGTTTTTACAAGCCGATCCAAAGGTGCATGCATTAGAAAATAGCACGGTTTACTATGGTTCTGTTTATGCTCAATATTTGGACGTTAGAGCAGATTTTATCCCAGCCGAAGGAATAATCTCAGGAGATCGCTATTCGTTTATTCGAAGTTTGTATCTACAGCGTAGAGGTTTTTTAATCAATGATGG